>DATDCR010000613.1:0-2491 GCA_036524215.1 Burkholderiales bacterium | reverse complement strand
TGCAGCTGCCCTTGCCGAAGCACATCGACGCGGCGAAGGTTCAGGAGGCGGTTTCGCCGGCGAAGGACGTCGACGCCTTCCATGCCGCCAACCTCGGCGCGCTGCTTGCCGGGCGCCCGAAGCTCCTGCCGTGCACGCCCGCGGGCATCATGCGCCTGCTCGAGCACGGCGGCGTGCCGCTCGCCGGTCGCCATGCGGTCGTCATCGGCAGGTCGAACATCGTCGGCAAGCCGCTCGCGCTGCTGCTTCTGCAAAAGGACGCCACGGTCACCATCTGCCATTCCAAGAGCGACGATCTCCAGGCGTTCGCGCGCGGCGCCGACATTCTGGTCGCCGCCGTCGGTCGCGCGAAACTCGTGACCGGCGCGATGGTCAAACCGGGCGCGTGCGTGATTGACGTCGGCATCAACCGGCTCGCCGACGGCTCGCTTTGCGGCGACGTCGACTACGCCTCGGCCAGCGCTGTCGCCGGCTGGATTACCCCCGTGCCTGGCGGCGTGGGGCCCATGACGATCGCCATGCTCCTCGAAAACTGCCTGCGCGCTGCGCGCGCCACGATATGAATCCGCTGCTGGATTTTTCAGGTCTTCCTCGCTTCACAGAACTCAAACCCGAGCACGTGACGCCGGCGGTGGATCAGCTCCTCGCCGAGGCGCGCGTGACCGTGGAGCGGGCGCTCGCCGCGCCGGTCAGCTGGGAAGCCTTCGTCGCTCCGCTCGAAGACGCGAACGAGCGGCTCGGTCGTGCCTGGGGCCAGGTCGCGCATCTGCACGCGGTGCTCGACAGCCCGGAGCTGCGCGAGACCTACAACGCCAACCTGCCGAAGGTCACCCAATACTGGACCGAGCTCGGCCAGAACCAGGCGCTCTTCGACAAGTACAAGCAGCTCGCGAGCTCGCCCGCCTTCGCATCGCTGTCGCGAGCCCGGAAGAAGATCATCGAGAACGCGCTGCGCGACTTCCGCCTGGGCGGCGCGGAGCTGCCGCCCGAGAAGAAGGCGCGCTACGCGGCAATCCAGGAGGAGCTGGCGCGCATCGCGAGCCGCTTCTCCGAGAACCTGCTCGACGCGACCAAGGCATTCTCGATCGTGGTCGACGAGCGGCGCACCGCCGGCATTCCGCAGGATGTGCTGGAGGCGGCGCGCGAGGCCGCGGAGAAAGAGGGCAAGAGCGGCTGGAAATTCACTCTCCATGCGCCGTCGTACCTTCCGGTCATGCAGTACGCGGATGACCGCAGCCTGCGCGAGACCCTGTACCGCGAGAGCGTCACGCGCGCCTCCGAGTTCGGCAAGCCGGAGCTGGACAATACGCCGCTCATCGCGAGCATCGTCAAGCGGCGGCGCGAGGTGGCGCAGCTCCTCGGCTACCACAGCTATGCCGAGGTCTCGCTCGTGCCGAAGATGGCGCAGTCGCCGCAGCAGGTGCTCGACTTCCTCGAGGACCTCGCCCGCCGCGCGCGGCCTTTCGCTGAAAAGGATGCCGACGAGCTGCGTGCCTTCGCCGAGGCCGAGCTCGGCCTGGCGCCGCTCGAAGCCTGGGATGTCGCCTACGCGTCGGAGAAGCTGCGCGTCAAGCGCTATGCCTTCTCCGACCAGGAAGTGAAGCAATACTTCCCGGAGGAAGTCGCAATCGGCGGCCTGTTCCGGGTGGCCGAAACCCTCTACGGCCTGCGCATCCGGCCGGCGGAAGCGCCGACCTGGCATGCGGACGTGCGGTTCTACGAAGTCCGGGATGCGGCAGGGGAGCTCGTCGGCCAGTTCTACATGGACCTGTACGCGCGCGACACCAAGCGCGGCGGCGCCTGGATGGACGACGCCATCACGCGCCGGCGCAAAGGCGCGGCGCTGCAGACGCCGGTCGCTTATCTCAACTGCAATTTCTCGGCTCCGGTGGGAAACAAGCCCGCGCTCTTCACCCACGATGAAGTGCTGACGCTGTTCCACGAGTTCGGCCACGGCCTGCACCACCTGCTCACGCGCGTGGAGGACCTCGGCGTGTCCGGCATCAACGGCGTCGAGTGGGACGCGGTCGAGCTGCCGAGCCAGTTCATGGAGAACTTCTGCTGGGAATGGGAAGTCCTGCGGCACATGACGCGGCACATCGAGACGGGGGCATCCCTGCCGCGCGCGCTCTACGACAAGATGATCGCGGCCAAGAACTTCCAGAGCGGACTGGCGATGGTGCGTCAGCTCGAATTCGCGGTGTTCGACATGCGGCTGCACTTCGATTTCGACGCGGCGTCGGGGCGAACCGCGCTCGAGCTCCTGGAAGAAGTCCGCGACCGGATCGCGGTGCTGCGCCCGCCGCCCTACAACCGCTTTCCGAACAACTTCTCGCACATCTTCGCGGGCGGATACGCCGCCGGCTACTACAGCTACAAATGGGCCGAAGTGCTGTCGGCGGACGCCTATAGCGCCTTCGAAGAAGTTGGAAAAATGAGTGGCGTCCTCGATCCACGTACCGGTGAGCGCTTTCGCGAGGAGATCCTCGCC
>DATDCR010000612.1:0-2150 GCA_036524215.1 Burkholderiales bacterium | reverse complement strand
CATCCTTTCGGTTCAGCAAACGCCAGAGAGCCCAAATAAGCGCGAGTACGGCCGCAATAGCCGTGGCGCGAAGACTAAGGACAAGTGCGAACTGGTCGATGGTTTCCATCGCCACCTAACGTGAAATCATCAGAAGAAGTGCCGTCTATCATAGCCAAGTAACTTCGACATGCGCCGTCAACGCGCTTCGAATCAGCGCGTTAGCTGCTGTAACACTTACACGGTTCCTTGTTATCCGACGCGAAATGGGTGAAGGGTCTGATTCGTCTTCGGAAAGCCGTTTGCCGCCGGACAAGCGGGAAAAGCGGCTGATCGAGCGCTTCCGAGAGGTGATCCGCGCGCTGCACTACAGCCGGCGCACGGAGAAGACGTACTGGTACTGGATCCGCTGGTTCGTGTTCTTCCACGGCAAGCGGCATCCGCGCGAGCTCGGCGCGGCGGAGGTGACGGCGTTCCTGAGCTGGCTCGCGACGGAGCGCAACGTGGCGGCCGCGACGCAGAACCAGGCGCTCTCCGCGCTGCTCTTCCTTTATCAGCGCGTGCTCGGCGAAAAGCTGCCCTGGCTATCGGACCTCGTGCGCGCGCAGCGGCCGGTCAGGCTGCCGACCGTGCTTTCGGAAGCTGAAGTGCGCCGGCTTCTTATGAACGTGGACGGCGTCGGCGCGCTCATGGTCGGACTGCTCTATGGCTCCGGGCTGCGGCAGATCGAGTGCCTCGCGCTCCGCGTGAAGGACATCGATTTCGCGTACCGGCAGATCCTCGTGCGCGACGGCAAAGGCGCGAAGGATCGCGTGACGATGCTGCCGGAGAACCTGGTGCAGCCGCTGCAGGCGCATCTCGGCAAGCTGCGCCTGCTCCATCGCCGTGACCTGGATGAAGGGTACGGCGAGGTGTCGCTGCCTTACGCGCTCGCGCGCAAGTATCCGCGCGCGGGCCGCGCGTGGGGATGGCAATTCGTCTTTCCGTCGGCGAACCGCTCGCCCGATCCGCAGGATGGCGTCATTCGCCGCCACCACGTGCATCCCGACACGCTCGGCCGCCTCGTGAAGCGCGCCGCCGAGCGCGCGGGCATCGTCAAGCCCGTGAGCTGCCACACGCTGCGCCATTCGTTCGCCACGCATCTTCTCGAGCGCGGCCACGACATCCGCACCGTGCAGGAGCTGCTCGGCCATTCGGACGTTTCCACGACGATGATCTACACGCACGTCATGAACAAAGGGGCGCGCGGCGTGAAGAGTCCGCTCGACCGGCTGGAGCAGCCGGCGGCGGCGTATGCCGCCGGCTGAAAGCTAGAGCCAGGTACTGAGGCCCATCTCGAACGGATGGGTGAGGAGCTCGTGCCGAGGAAAGATGCGGATGCGGTAGTCCAGGCGTCCGGAGAGGCCGGGCTTGAGGTCGATGCGGAACCGTTGCTCGCCGCCTTCGCCGCCGCCGCTCGCGGTGAGCTCGTGGCTGTGCTCGAGGGGCGAGCCTTCGTGCAGCGAGCGCGTGAGGAGGAGCTCGACGCAAACGTCGGCGGGCGAGAGGCCGTTCAGCTTCACGCCGACCTCGACCGGCAGCGTTTCGCCGAACTGGATGCGCGCGCGCGGCGAGTCGATGCGGCGGATGGCGAGGCCCGGCCAGGCGGCGCGCACGCGCGCCTTCCAGCCGGCGATGGTCTTGGCCGCCTCGAAGCCGTGCTCGCTGTAGCGGTGGCCCTGGCGCGAGGCGGGCAGATAGAACTTCGAGACGTATTCGCCGAGCATGCGCGAGGCGTCGTACTTCGGCAGCAGCGACGCCATCGAGCGCTTGGCCATGCGGATCCAGTCGGCCGAGTAGCCGCCTTCGGTGCGGTGGTAATAGAGCGGGATCACGCGATCCTGCAGCAGCTCGTACAGCGTGCGCGCCTCTTCGCGATCGCGGCGGTGCTGGTCGAGCTGCGGCGAGGCAGGCTTGATCGCCCAGCCGTTCTGGCCGTCGTAGCCCTCGTCCCACCATCCGTCGAGGATCGAGAGGTTGACCACGCCGTTCATGCCGGCCTTCATGCCCGAGGTGCCTGACGCTTCCAGCGGATGCACCGGGTTGTTTAGCCATACGTCGACGCCGGAGACGAGGCGCCGGGCAATGTGCAGGTCGTAGCCTTCGATGAAGAGGAGGCGCCCCTGGAACTC
>DATDCR010000611.1:0-2685 GCA_036524215.1 Burkholderiales bacterium | reverse complement strand
GGCGGCGTTGAGCGCGCCGCTCGACGCGTCGATCTCCGTGACGACGTGCATCGCGGTCTTCGGCCGCAGGTCGCCGAGCACCCATTCGACGTAGCCGGTGGCCGAGAGCCGGCGCGGCCGCCCCGACACGTTGACGAGCTTCAGCACCGAGAACTTGACCGGCGCATCGAGACCGACGTAGATACGAAGCGTCGAGCGGATGCCGCCTTCCTCGTGCTCGAACACCGTGGAGCCGAAGCCGTGGCGCGTGACATACGGTCCCGCGCCGCCGCAGGGCCGCGGCGTGGGCGACCAGAACTCGCCGCTGTCCTCGTCGCGCAGGTAGAACGCTTCGCCGCTCGCCTCGCTCACCGCATCGCCCGACCACGGCGTGAGCCGGAACTCGTGCGCGTTCTCGCTCCACGTGTAGCCGGGCCCGCTCTCCGAGACCACGGTGCCGAACTGCGCGTTGGCGAGCACGTTCACCCACGGTGCCGGCGTCGTCTGCCCCGCGCGGGTGCGGATCACGTATTCCCTTCCGTCGGCGCTGAAGCCGCCGATGCCGTTGAAGAAGGCGAGATCGGGCGCCGCCTGCTGCGCCAAGGCGCCCGGCGCCTGCGCGGCGCGCACTGCGCGCATGGGGCGCACGCCGCGCGGCTCCTGGCGGCGCTCGGTGACGCTGCGCGGGCTCACCTGCTCGGCGAGGGTGCCGCGCTGGTCGCTCAGCACAGCGCGCGCCACCGACTCGAAGAGGATGCGGTCTTCGTCCGAGATCTGCTCGGCGCGGCGCACGAAGATGCCGCCCGGGCGCTCGATCACCTGCGCTTCGATGCCCGCGGCGATCGGGCCCATGATCTGGTCCTGCAGCGCCTGCCGGTAGCCGGCGCGGTCCTCGTTCCAGATCACGAGGTCGACCGCCAGGCCCTTCAGGCGCCAGTAGGCGTGCGCCTGCACGAGCTGGCGCACGAGGTCGAGGTTCGCCGCGTCGCCGATGCGTGCGAGCACGATCGGCAGGTCGCCGGAGATGGCGTAGCCCCACAGCCCCGATTGGCCGCGGCGGTTCTTCATCAGCACGCCCGCCTCGGCGCGCAGCGCCGCGTTGGCGTAGAGCACCGAGCTCGCCAGGCGCGCATAGAGCTGCGCGTCGGCCTCGGTGGCGTTGATCTGCCGCAGGGTCACCGCGCCGTGCGTCGAAGCGAGGTCGAAGACCCGGTCGGCGAGGTGCCGGTCGCGATACTTGCCGGCGAGGGCGACGCAGGCCTCGCGCGTCTCGCCCACGCCGAACACCATGTCGATGGTCGCCGATTGCCGCGGCTCGAGCGTGATGCGGCGGCGGATGGCCACGCAGGGATCGAGCACCGAGCCTTCGCTGCCCGAAAGCGCGGCGGATTCGGCGAGTGCCTGCGGCGCGGCCGGCGTGCGGCCGCGGCCGATGAAGCGCGCGCGGTCGGTCTCGTACGATGCCTCGGCGGCCTCGCCGCCGTGCACCGCCATCAGGTGGAACATCCACGGCGCGCGCTCGGCCGCGGAGCGCGGCCGGCGCGTGCACAGGATCGCGCGGCGGCTGCGCAGGATCTCGGTCTGCACGAAGAGGTTGCTGAACGCCGGGTGCAGCGCATCGGCGGCGCTGCTCGCCAGCACCACCTCGGCATAGCTCGTCACCTCGATCGTGCGCGCCGAGGCGGCGAGGTTGGTGATGCGCAGGCGCCGCAGCTCGATGTCGTCCTCGGAGGAGACGACGATCTCGGTATGCGTCTCGTAGTCGTGGTCGCGGCGCCGGAACTCGGCGCGCGCCTCCGAGAAGATCGCCTCGTAGTGCTGCGCGCGCTCGAGCGAGGGCTGGTGCGCGCTCGACCAGAAGCGCCCGCTCTCGAGGTCGCGCAGGTAGCAGAAGGTGCCCCAGTTGTCGCAGGTCGCATCCTCGCGCCAGCGCGTGACGGCGAGCTCCTTCCAGCGGCTGTAGCCGCCGCCGGCGTTGGTCACCATGACGTGGTAGCGGCCGTTCGAGAGCAGCTGCACCTCGGGCACCGGCGTATCCGGCGTGGCGAGCACGCGCACGGCCATCTGCGCCTCGCCGACGGCGGCGCGCACGTCGAAGCGTCCGGCGCTCTCGAGGAACACGGCGCCGGGCTTCGGGATGCGCTCCTGCAGAAGGAGCGCGGTGGCCTGGAAGCGCGGGTCGGCCTGGAAGCGCTTTTGCATCGGGCGATCGAGCAGGAGGTAGGCGAGCGAGAGCAGCACCATGCCCTGGTGATGCGCCATGAACGAGCGCACCACGACGCCGCGCTGGCGCTCGCCTGCCACTGCGCGCGGCAGGCGCGAGGCGGTGTAGTCGATCGCCTCGTAGAAGCCGAACTTGCCCTCGAGGCCGGCCGCGGCGAGCCGCTGCAGGTTCTCGCATGCGGCCTCCGGCGCCACCATCAGCGCGAGCGCCGAAGCGTACGGCGCGACGACGACGTCCTGCACCAGCCCGCGCTTGAGGCCGAGGCCCGGCACGCCGAAGGCGCGGTACTGGTAGTTCAAGGCGGCGTCGACGGTGTTGTAGCCCGACTCGGACATGCCCCAGGGCACGCCGCACTCGCGGCCGTAGGCGATCTGCCGGTTCACCGCCGCGCGGCAGGTGCGATCGAGCAGCGTGTTCTCGTACGTCGGCATGACGAGCAGCGGCATCAGGTACTCGAACATCGAGCCGCTCCAGGAAAGCAG
>DATDCR010000610.1:0-10523 GCA_036524215.1 Burkholderiales bacterium | reverse complement strand
AGTAGAGGTAGATCGCCGCGCCGCCGAGCTGGTGCATGCCGGCCTCGAAGGACATGCGCGTGCGCGTCGAGGGCTTCTCGAAGATCATCGCGAGCGTGCGGTCCTGCAGCGGCCAGTAGCGCTCGTAGCGCTTGAAGCTGTCCTTGATCGCCTTGGTGCGGGCGAACAGATGCTCGTGCTCCTCGCGCGAGAAATCCTTGAACTGCAGGAAATGCCGCAGCGGCACCCGCGTTTGCGCCATCTAGGCGGCGACGCGTTTTTCGAGGAAGCGCTTGACCAGCGGGACCAGGCGTTCGAGCAGCATGCGCGCCTCGGCCTCGTTCATGATGAGCGGCGGCAGCATGCGGATCACGCTGTCGGCAGTGACGTTGAGCACGACGCCGGCCTGCAGCGCTTCGCGCACCAGCTCGCCGCAGGCGCGCTCGAGCTCGACGCCGATCATGAGTCCCATGCCACGCACTTCATTGACTCCGCTGCCCGCTCCGAACGTCTGTTGCAGGGAGGCGCGAATCAGGCCGCCGATGCGTTCGGCGTTGGCGAGCAGGCCTTCTTCCTTGATGGTGTCGATCGTCGTGCGCACGGCCGTCATCGCCAGCGGATTGCCGCCGAACGTCGAGCCGTGGTTGCCGGGCTTGAAGACGCCCTTCGCATGGCCGCCGACCACGCAGGCGCCGACCGGCACGCCGGAGCCGAGGCCCTTGGCGAGCGGCACCACGTCGGGCAGGAAGCCGGCGTGCTGGTAGACGAACCATTTTCCGGTGCGGCCGAGGCCGCATTGCACTTCGTCGCAGATGAAGAGCCACTGCTTGCGCTGGCAGAGCTCGTGGAGGCCGCGCAGGTATTCCAGCCGCGCGACGTTGATGCCGCCTTCCCCCTGGATCGGCTCGATCATCACGGCGGCAATGTTGCGGTTGTGCTCGGCCAGCTGGCGCACCGCCTCGAGGTCGTTCAGCGGCACGCGCACGAATCCGGACACCAGCGGCTCGAAGCCGGCCTGCACCTTGCGGCTGCCGGTCGCGGAAAGCGTGGCGAGCGAGCGGCCATGGAAGGCCTTCTCGAACACCACGATGGCCGGCTCGGCGATGCCGCGCTCATGGCCGTACTTGCGCGCGATCTTGATCGCCGCCTCGTTCGCTTCGAGGCCTGAATTGCAGAAGAACACCTCGTCCAGCCCGGTGATCTCGGCAATCCGGTCGGCCGCCGCTTCCTGGTCGGGAATGCGCCACAGGTTCGACGTATGGATGACGCCGCTGGCGATGCGCTCCGACAAGGCCTTGGTCAGGCGCGGATGCGCGTAGCCGAGCGTGTTGACGGCGATGCCGGCGAGCGCGTCGAGGTACTTGCGGCCTTCTTCGTCCCACAGCCAGACGCCTTCGCCGCGAACGAAGGCGACCGGCTGGCGGGCATAGGTGTTCATCACATGGGACATCGCTTGGCCCCCCAAATGCAAAACGGCGGCACCGGCCGCCGTTCGGAAAATCCTAGCACGGTTTGTTCAGGACAGGCGGCGCAAGTTCTTCTCCTCGGCCGGCTTGAGCACGCGGATGCACGGCAGGTAGCCCTCGTGCACGACGCCGTGCACCTCCATGTGCTTGCTCGAGTGGAGCAGGCTGCCCACGTAGTCGAGGATTTTCGAGGTGATGAGCTGGCCGGGCACCAGGACCGGGATGCCGGGCGGGTAGGGCACGATCTGGTCGGCGCAGATGCGCCCGGTGAGCGAGCGATTGAAGCGCTCGCGCTCGTCGAAGACCGGCACCAGCTCGCCGCCGCAGTAGTACGCGTCGCGCGGCAGGTAGCGCAGCTTGGTGAAGCCCGGGATCTCGGGCGTCTGCACCAGGCGCCGCGGCGTGCGCCCCTGGCGCCCGATGCGCATCAACGCGTCGTAGAGGCGGGACACCTTCGAGCGCGTGGTGCCGATGGTGAGCAGCAGCGTGAGCGTGTTGAAGGTCGATTTCTCGACCTGGATGTTGTAGCGCTCGAAGAGCTCCTTCTGCAGGTCCTCGACCGTGTAGCCGCAGCCCGAGATGTCGATCGTCACCTTGGTCGGATCGAGGAGGATGCCGTCGTTTCTCACTTCCGGCGGCAGCAGGTCCTCGAGCTCCAGCACGCGGAACACCTTGGTCGAGTTCACCAGGCTGCGCACTTCCTTGGCGAGCGCGAGGGTGCGCGAGAGGAGCTTGTAGCCTTCCATCACCGCCTGCTTGCGCGCGATGTCCAGGCTCGCGATGAGCCCGTACTGCGGGCTCGTCGAGGTGTGCATGTTGAAGTTCTCGCGGAACAGGTGCTCGCGGAAATCCGGGTCGTTGACGTGGATCATCGAGGCCTGCGAGAAGGCCGACAGCACCTTGTGCGTCGACTGCGTCGCATAGTCGGCGCCGGCTTCCAGCGCCGTCGGGCGGAACTCCGGGTGGAAGCGCGCGAAGCCGTACCAGGCTTCGTCGATGATCACCTTGATGCCCCTGGCGTGCGCGGCCTCGATGATCGGCGGCAGGTCGTAGCGCAGGCCGTCGTAGGTGCACGAGGTGATGATCAGCGCCTGCGCATCGCCATGGCGCCGGATGGCATTGAGGAGCGTCTTCTTCGGCACCGGCCCGTAGAGCCCGTACTTGCGATTGAGGGCCGCGTCGACGTAGATCGGCTGCGCGCCGGAGAGGACCACGCCGTGGTGCACGCTCTTGTGGCAGTTGCGGTCGAGGATCAGCTTCTCGCCGGGCGCGATCAGCGTCTGGAAGATGACCTTGTTGGCCGTCGAGGTACCGTTGGTGGCGAAGAACGTGCGCTTGGCGCCGAAGGCCTTGGCGGCCTTGCCCTGTGCCTCGGCGATCACCGCCTTCGGCTCCATCAGCGAGTCGAGCATCGGCACCGAGACCGAAAGGTCGGCGTCGAACACGTGCTCGCCCATGAACTCGTAGAAGTCGTTGATCCACGGGCTGGCGCGCAGCGACTCGCCCGACGAATGACCGGGCGTGTGCCACTGGTCCTTCGCCATCCAGACGTAGTTCTTCAGCTGGTCGTAGAACGGGGTACGCGCGCGCTCCTGGATCTGCGCATTCAGGATGCGGTAGATGCCGCGGTAGTCGCGTTCCTCGCGGTAGAAGTAGCCGTCCACCGCCTCGGCGAAGAGCGCATCGACCACATCGTCTTCCTGCTCCTGCGCGATGAGGATGTAGACATCCAGCTCCGGCCGGAAGCGCGTGATGCGCCGCACGAGCTCGAGCGCGGACATCTGCAGCTCGCGCTGCGCAGAGCCGTTCTTGGGCGAGAGCGTGTACAGCGTGTCGTCCACGAGCACGGCTTGCAGGTCGCCGTCGGACTCGATGACCGTGAGCGCCTCCTTCGCCGTGGTGACGCCCGTGAAGCTGATGCCGAGCGGATTGTCGAGCGAGCGCGCCGCCGCATTCAGGCCCTTGACGAACTCGCGCAGCACGAGATGCTCGTCGTTGATGACCAGGATGCGGCTGACGGGCTTCACCATCGTCCGCCCCTATAATCGCGCATGCTCGAAGAATCGCGCACGCTCGAAGCGGCTCGCGTCGCCCTGCCTGAAGCGAGGGTGAGTGAGTTTGTCATTCAGGGCGTCACGACCGGCGGCAAGCCGTTCCGTCCCAGCGACTGGGCGGAGCGCCTTTGCGGCGTGATGGCGGCTTTCGGCGGCGATCACCGCATGCAGTATTCGCCGTTCGTGCATCCCGTTACCGCGAATGGGGTGCGCTGCGTGGTGGTCGATGTTCGTCTCGAGGAGATCGAGCCGATGGCCTACCGTTTCCTGGTCGGCTTCGCCAAGGACAACGAGCTGCGCGTGCGCGAGGGCCGCGTCGAGGAGCGTACGAAGCTCGCCGAGCTGCAGCGTGTGGGTGATACCGCCTGACGACTTACTTCAGGCCTTTGACGGCCTGCGCCAACCGGCTCTTGTGACGGTCGCCGGCGTTTCGATGCAGGATGCCTTTGGCGACGACGCGATCGATGACGCGCTGCGATTCGCGTAGCGTGGTGGCGGCGGCGTCCTTGTTACCGCCGGCGACCGCTTTCTGCACCTTCTTGATCGCCGAGCGCACGCTGGTGCGCAGGCTCATGTTGTGGTCGCGGCGCTCGATCGCCTGTTTCGCGCGCTTGCGCGCCGATTTGATGTTTGCCATGAACTGGTTAGCTTCCTTTGAAGGGGCCGGATTCTAGCATGAACCTTCTGCGCGCCCTGGCCACGGTGTCGAGCCTCACCTTCGTCAGCCGCATCCTGGGCTACGTGCGCGATTTCATCATCGCCCGCGCCTTCGGCGCGGGCCTGGGCACCGACGCCTTCTTCGTGGCGTTCCGCATCCCGAACCTGCTGCGACGGCTGTTCGCCGAGGGGGCGTTCTCGCAGGCTTTCGTGCCGGTCCTTGCCGCCGAGAGAAGCCACGACGAGGAGGCGGTGCGCACGCTCGTCGACGGCGTGGCGACGCTGCTCTTCCTCGCGCTGGTGGTCGCTGCGCTGCTCGGCATGGTGCTCGCGCCATGGATCGTCTATGTCTCGGCGCCTGGATTCAGCAGCGATGTGGCGAAGTTCGACCTCACGGTCAGCATGCTTCGCATCACCTTTCCGTACATCGTCTTCATTTCACTGGTGGCGCTTTCGGCCGGCATCCTCAACACCTGGAGCCGGTTCGCCATTCCGGCCATCACGCCCGCGTTTCTCAATATCGCGTTCATCGCCGGCGCGCTCTTCTTCGCGGAGCGCTTTCACCCGCCCGTGGTGGTGCTCGCCTGGGCGGTATTCGCCGGCGGCGCGCTGCAGCTCGGCTTCCAGCTGCCGTTTCTCGCTCGCATGGGGCTGCTGCCGCGCTGGCGGCTCGACTTTCGGCATCCCGGCGTGCGCCGCATCCTCAAGCTCATGGCGCCGGCCGCATTCGGCGTATCGATCAGCCAGGTGTCGCTGCTCATCAACACCATCTTCGCCTCGTTCCTGGTGACCGGAAGCGTCTCCTGGCTCTATTACGCCGACCGGCTGATGGAGTTCCCGGCCGGCATGCTGGGCGTGGCGCTGGGTACCATCCTCTTGCCCAGCCTGTCCAAATACCACGCGCGCGCCGACACCGCCGAATACAGCCGCTTGCTCGACTGGGGATTGCGAGTGACGTTCCTGCTCGCCGTGCCGAGCGCGGCAGCCCTCGCCGTGCTCGCCATGCCGCTCATCGCGACGCTGTTCCACTACGGCCGCTTCAGCGTGGAGGACGCGTGGATGACGCGACAGGCGCTCGCTGCGTACAGTATCGGCCTCGTCGGCATGATTCTGGTGAAGATCCTCGCGCCCGGCTTCTACGCGCGACAGGACATCCGTACGCCGGTCAAGATCGGCCTGCTCACGCTGCTCGCGACACAGCTCATGAACCTGGTCTTCATCTTTCCGCTGCGCCATGCCGGCCTGGCGCTCGCGATCGGGCTTGGCGCGTGCCTCAACGCGGCGCTGCTCTATCGCGGGCTGCGCCGACGCGGTGCGTATTCGCCGGAGGCGGGCTGGGCGGTGTTCCTCCTCAAGGTCGCAGCCGCCGTCGGCTTGATGGCGACGGTGCTGTTCACCACCATGGGGGATGCAGCCTGGTGGCTGTCCGCGCCCTGGCAGCACAAGCTCGGCGGCCTCGCCGGACTGGTCGTGCTGGGCGCATTCACCTATCTCGCCTGCCTGGCGCTCTTCGGCTTCCGGCCGAAGGACTTTTCACGGCGCGCCGCCTGATGAATCACCGCCTCGAAGCATTTGCGCGCCTGCTTGCCGTGGAGGACACGCGCATCGACCTCGCGCAGGGCTGCCTGATGATTGCCCAGGACGCGTATCCCGAGCTCGATATCGAGCGCTACCTCGGCGACATCGAGAGGATGGCGATGCGCCTGCGCGCGCGCCTGCCGCAGACTTATGGCGCCGAGGAGCGGGTCGCGGCGCTGAACGAATTTCTCTTCGGCGATCTCGGCTACGTCGGTAATACGGACCAGTACTACGATCCGCGCAACAGCTACTTGAACGACGTGATGGACCGCAAGACCGGCATCCCGATCACGCTGGCGGTGGTTTACATGGCGCTCGGGCGGCGCATCGGCCTGCCGCTCGAGGGCGTTTCCTTTCCGGGACACTTTCTCGTGCGGCTGCGCCTGCGGGCCGGCATGCTCGTCCTCGATCCTTTCGCCTGTGGCGCGCCGCAATCCGCGGGCGAGCTGCGCGAGCGCCTGCAACGCGTGATCCCGGCCGAGCTCAGCCGCAAGGTGCCGGTGGCCGAGCTGCCGCTCGAGCAGTTCCTCGAACCGGCGACCAACCGGCAGATCCTCGCGCGCGTGCTGCGCAACCTGAAGGCGATCTACCGCGACGGCGACAAGCCGCAGCAGCTTCTGGATGTGCTCAATCGCATGCTGCTCGTCAGCCCGGACGCCACCGCCGACCTGCGCGACCGGGGCATCGTGTATCAGCGGCTCGAGTGCTATCGGGCGGCCCTGCAGGACCTGTCGGCCTACGTCGAGCGGGAGCCGAACGCGCCCGATTTCGAGGAGGTGCGGGTGCGCGTGATGGAGCTCTCCGCGTTATGCGCCCGCCTGAATTAAGGCGCCCCTAAGGTTGCGCTCGCATACAATGGCGCCCGGGGAGAAATTCGCCCTGCCTTTCAACTGAAGATCCTCGGAGATTCCAATGAAACGCAGATCATTCCTTAAGCAAGCGGCTGTCGGCGTCGCCGCGGGAGCCGTCGCGGCCCCGGCCATTGCCCAGTCCCAGCCGACCATCCAATGGCGCCTGGCTGCCAGCTGGCCGAAGAGCCTGGACACGCTGTTCGGCGGCGCGGACTTCATTTGCCGGCGCGTGGCCGAGATCACCGACGGCAAGTTCCAGATCCGTCCGTTCGCCGCGGGCGAGATCGTGCCGGCACTGCAGGTGCTCGATGCCGTCCAGGCGGGCACGGTGGAGATGGGCCACACCGCGACCTACTACTACATCGGCAAGGACCCCGCGTGGGCCATCGCCTGCGCGATTCCCTTCGGCATGACCACGCGCCAGATGAACGCGTGGTGGCACTTCGGCGGCGGTCGCGAGGCGATGGAGCCGCTGCTCAAGGAATTTGGCTGCATCGGCATCCCCTCCGGCAACACCGGCACGCAGATGGGCGGCTGGTACCGCAAGGAGATCAAGAGCGTCGCCGACCTGAAAGGCCTCAAGTTCCGCATCGCCGGCCTCGCCGGCCAGGGGCTCTCCAAGCTCGGCGTGGTCCCGCAGGTGATCGGCGGCCCGGACATCTATCCGGCGCTCGAGAAGGGCACGATCGACGCCGCCGAATGGGTCGGCCCGTACGACGACGAGAAGCTCGGCTTCAACAAGGTCGCGAAGTTCTACTACTACCCGGCGTGGTGGGAAGGCGGCCCGATGCTCCTCAGCCTGATCAACGAGAAGAAGTACAACGAGCTGCCGAAGCCCTATCAGGCGGCGTTGCAGGCCGCCTGCGGCGAGGCCAATGCCTGGGTGATGGCGAAGTACGACGCGCAGAACCCCGAGGCGTTGCGCCGCCTCGTCGGCTCCGGCACCCAACTGCGGCGCTTCAGCAAGCCGATCCTCGAAGCGTGCGAGAAAGCGATGTACGAGGTGTACAACGACCTCGGCCAGAAGAGCGCGCACTGGAAGCGGATCTTCCCCGAGTGGAAGAAATTCCGCGACAACGAGTACCTGTGGTTCAGCACCTCGGAGTTTGCCTACGCGGATTACTCGTACTTCTCCAAGGTCGGCAGGGAAGGCGCCGGCAAGGCGCCTGCCAAGAAGTAGCAACCGCCGCGGGGTTCGGCCGGCGTCGAGCGGACTACCGGCCGAACTGCTTCTGAATATCCTCGTCTGAGCGGCCCTCGGCGCCGGATTCCTCGGCGCCGCTGCTGCCGGCGGGCTCGTTGCTCTCGTTCTCGTAGTTCGGGCGCTGGATGTCCATCTGGATCTTCGAGGGCTCGACCTTGGCATGCTCGAGGTTCACCGTCACGAGCTGCGGGAAGACGAGCACGATCGTCACCATGATGACCTGGATGACGACGAACGGCACCGCACCCCAGTAAATCTGCCCGGTCGTGATCGGCGCCATGCGCCGGCCGGAGATCTTGTCCACGTACTCGTTCGCCGGAGCGACGCTGCGCAGATAGAAAAGGGCATAGCCGAACGGCGGATGCATGAACGAGGTTTGCATGTTCACGCCGAGCAGCACGCCGAACCAGATGAGATCGATGCCGAGCTTGTCGGCCACCGGCGCGAGCAGCGGCACGATGATGAACGCGAGCTCGAAGAAATCCAGGAAGAAGGCGAGGAGGAACGTCAGCACGTTGACGACGATGAGGAAGCCGACCTGTCCGCCGGGCAGGCTGGTGAGGAGGTGCTCGATCCACAGGTCGCCGTTCACGCCGCGGAAGGTAAGGCTGAACACCGTGGCGCCCACCAGGATGAAGACCACGAACGAGGTCAGCTTGGCCGTCGAGTTCATGGCCTGGCGCATGAGCGACCAGCTCAGGCGGCGGTTGATGAGCGCCAGCACCAGCGCGCCGGTCGCGCCCATGGCGCCGCCTTCGGTCGGCGTCGCGACGCCCAGGAAGATGGTGCCCAGCACGAGAAAGATCAGGGCAAGCGGCGGGATGAGCACGAACACCACGCGCCCCACCAGCTTCCAGCCGCGCAGCGGACGCGCTTCGGGCGGCAGCGCCGGCGCAGCCTTCGGCGCGATGATGGTGACGCCGAGCACATAGAGCGCATAGAGGGCCGTCAGCACCAAGCCCGGCAGGATGGCGCCGGCGTACATGTCGCCCACCGAGCGTCCGAGCTGGTCGGCGAGCACGATCAGCACGAGCGAAGGCGGGATGATCTGCGCCAGCGTGCCGGAGGCGGCGATCACGCCGGTGGCGAGGCGGCGGTCGTAGCCATAGCGCAGCATGATCGGCAGAGAGATCAGTCCCATCGAGATCACCGACGCGGCGACCACGCCGGTCGTCGCGGCGAGCAAGGCGCCGACGAAGATCACCGCGTAGGCGAGGCCGCCGCGGACCGGTCCGAAGAGCTGCCCGATGGTGTCGAGCAGATCCTCCGCCATGCCGCTTCGCTCGAGGATCAGGCCCATGAAGGTGAAGAACGGCACGGCGAGCAGCGTGTCGTTCGCCATGATGCCGAATATGCGCTCGGGCAGCGCCTGGAAGAGCGCCTCGTTCAACAGGCCGAGCTGGATGCCGAGCATGCCGAACGACAAGCCAAGCGCGGCGAGCGCGAAGGCGACCGGAAAGCCCACCAGCAGGAATACGACCAGCGCGCCGAACATGATCGGCGCGATGTTGGCGATCAGGAACCCGCTCACCTCGGCGCCTCCTGCTGCACCTCGCTCATCAGATCGAGCGTCGGGTCGACGTGCTTCTCGACCGGATCGGGGATCAGTCCGCGCAGGTAGGCGATGCGCTTGACGAGCTCGGAGATGCCCTGCGCCGAAAGCAGGAAGAAGCCGGCCGGGATCACGAAGCGCGCCGGCCAGCGGATCAGCCCGCCCGGGTTGGCGGAGATCTCGCCGCTGGTCCAGGCGTTCATGAATATCGGCCACGAAAGCCAGAGGATGAAGAGCGACATCGGCAGAAGGAAAACGAGAATGCCGAAGATGTCGATCCAGATCTGCGCGCGGCGCGAAAGCCGCGACGAGATGATGTCGATGCGGATGTGCTCGTTGTGCAGCAGCGTGTATCCGGCGCACAAGAGGAACACGATGCCGAAGAGATACCACTGCAGCTCGAGCCACGCGTTCGACGCTATGTTGAGCGCGTAGCGCGAACTCGCGTTGCCGGCGCTGACGAGCACCATGATCAGGACGCACCAGTACGTGAGGCGCCCGATATGCTCGTTCACAAAATCGATGGCACGCGAAATCGCGAGCAGCGACTTCATGCTTCTTCTCCCCTCTGAAAGCGAAATGTCAGCCTGCAGCGCGCAGCCGCTGTGCGCGCTCCCGGACCTTCGATTGCAGGTCCGGTTTGTAGCCTAGCCTAAAGAATAGTTCCGCGCACAAGAACACCGGGGCAATGAAGATCTGAAACAGATTGTCGGCCAGCGCCGGCCGGCGGCCCTCGAAGACGTGGCCGACGAGCTGCAGGATCCAGCCGCCGACGAAGAGCGCGCCGAACCAGGACCAGGCTTGCAGCGTGCCGAGCGCGGCGATGCGATCGGCCAGCCACAGCAGCGCAGCGATGAGGAGGGTCATCGCCACACCGAGCGGAACGTCGAGGATCAGGTAGTAGACGAGAACGACGGCGGCGAAGGCCATCGCCGCGGTGATCGCAAAGCCGGCCACCTCGATGCGCGGCCAGGCGAGCGGAATGAAAAGCGATAGCACGATGATCGGCACGCCGACGAAATGCGTCGCCTTGTTGCGCGCGTCCTGGTGGTACGCGGCATAGACGGCCATCTGCTCCTCGAGGGGCTTCATGCTCGACTTTTCATCTATAATTCAGCATTTTATCGACTCCATGGTGGTCACGCACGGCTCGTTGCAGCCCGCCCGGGGACGGTGCGCGCT
>DATDCR010000609.1:0-2835 GCA_036524215.1 Burkholderiales bacterium | reverse complement strand
CCGACTCGATCAAGCGCGCGATCGCGGAGACCGACCGGCGCCGCGGCAAGCAGGTCACCTACAACGAGAAGCATGGCATCACGCCGCAGGGCGTGATCAAGCGCATCAAGGACCTGATCGACGGCGTGTACGAGGCCGGGGACACCGAGGCGGTATACGCCGCCGCCCAGCAGGAAGCGCGCTACGGCGCCATGAGCGAGAAGCAGCTCGCCCGCGAGATCAAGGCGCTGGAGAAGAAGATGCTGCAGCACGCGCGCAACCTCGAGTTCGAGGAAGCGGCCAAGGCGCGCGACGAGCTCGCCGAGCTGAAGAAGAAGGTCTTCGGCGTGGAGCTTGCTTCCGAGTAATCGTGCTTCGCCTGCTTCTGCTCCTGCTCGTGGTGACGACGGCTGCGCACGCCGCGCCGGACGATGCGCCGCAGACGATCGAAATCAGGGCGCTGCGCAACCCGGTCGACAAGTCCTACCGCAAGATGGTGAAGGGCATGGCGCTCTTCCAGCAGCGCCACGCCATGGCGCCGCAGGCCACGCTGCGCTACAAGCTCCTGCCGCGCAAGCCCGGCACGGATATCGACGATATCCGGCTGCACGTGATCGGCCGCAGCGTCGACCTGCCGGTGAAGGTCGCCGCCGACCATACGTTCACGCTCGAGCGCTTCCAGAAAGCGCTCGACGAAGACGCGCTGGTGCGATCGGAGCGGCGTGCGCAGACCATGACCTGGCGCGCGGAAATCCGCACGCCCGGCCTGCCGCCCGATACGCGCCGGCTGGGCGACCTGCGCCTGGAGTGCCAGGTCGGGATGGAGGCAGGGCTCGTTTCCCACTATCCGCTGGGATTGGAAACGCTGCTGGCCTGGATGCTCGATACCCCGGACTTCTGCAACAAGGCTTACACGCCGTATCTCTTCTTTGCGGACCAGCCGCTCTTCGGCGTCACGCTGACGGCCGGCGAGCGCAAGGAAAGGCTCTCGGTCGGCAACCTGTATGCCGGCATCGCGCAGGGACGCACGAAGAAGAGCGATCTGCCTTACTGCGATTGCGAGGCGCTGCTCGATCGCGCCTACACGCTTCCCCTCGGCGACCGCAGCTGGCCCGACGACACGCTGGTCACGCTCGAGCCGATGGCGGCGCCTTCGCAGGCGGACGAGGCGAGCGCCGCGAACGACGCGATCCTCGTCGGCAGCACGAAGCCGGAAGTCGCGAGCTCGTACGGGCGCGCGGCCGTCGTGCACTTCGACAGCGGCTTCGAGGTGTGGGCCTATCAGTACGCGGGGACCGAATTCATCCTGCTCTTCGACCCTTCGGGGCGCGTCGCGAAGACGCGGGTGCGTGCGCAGGGCTGAAGAAGCGCACGCCCGGCTTCAGGTGCTCGAACACGAGGTAGTGCGTGCGCTCCATGCCGGAGGCGCGATAGGTGGCTTGCGCGCGGCGATTGTTGCGCTCGACGTACAGGCGAAAGCCGCAGACGGCGCGCCGCTTCGCGGCAAGGCGCTGCACGTGGCGATAGAGCCGCTTGTAGACGCCGCGGCGGCGGAACTCGGGCAGCACGTAGACGCTCTGGATCCACCAGAAATCGCCGTTTCGCCAATCGCTCCACTCGGTGGTGATCATGAGCGAGCCGACGACCTCGCTTGCCGTCTCGGCCACCAGGTAGAAGCCGGCGCGCGGCCGCTTGAGCAGGTTGCGCACGCCGGCGCCGACGACCTCGGGGAACAGCACCTTGCCCTCGGTCTCGAGCGCCATGGCGGCATTGAAGGCGGCCACCACGCGCGCGTCGCGCGGCGTGGCGAGCCGGATGTTCAGCTTCTCTCCCATTGACGTATCTTAGCGACCACCATGTCGCTGAAGCATCGATCGGTGTTGATCGTCTGTACCGGCAACATCTGCCGCTCGCCGACCGCCGAAGGCGTGCTGCGGCACATGGCGGCGAAGGAGGGAATCGGGCTGCGCATCGAGTCGGCCGGCATCGGCCATTGGCATGTCGGCAGCCCGCCGGATGAGCGTGCGCAGCACCACGCGCGCGGCCGCGGCTACGACCTGAGCTCGCTTCGCGCGAGGCAGGTGCGGCCGAGCGACTTCGAGGATTTCGATCTCATCCTCGCCATGGACGGCGGCCATCTGCGCGCGCTCAAGGGCATGGCGCCGCCCGGCAAGAGCCACAAGATCCGGCTTTTCGTGCCCGAGCGCGACGTGCCGGATCCGTATTACGGCGGGCCCGAAGGCTTCGAGCGGGTGCTCGACCTGGTGGAGGCCGCGTGCCGCGACCTCCTCCAGGAGCTGAAGACCGCTACTTCCTAGACGTCTCGACCTGGACGAGCTGGTCGTCCTGCGCAGCGGGCCTTGCGCGCTCGCGGCGCGGGCGGCCGAGCGGCTGCTGCGGCTCATCGGCGGGCGCGATCTGCACCGCTTTCGAGCGATCGGTCTCGACCATCACCAGGCCGGAATCGTCGAGCATGCGCTTCGCATCGATGCGCGGCTCTTCGACCCGACGCGGCTCGGGCTGGCGTTCCTCGACCCGGGGCGCAGGCGGCGGAGGAGGCGGCTCATAGGCCGGCGTTTCCTGCACGGCGCGTGTCTCTTGCACGGGCTCGGGCGCCGGCTGAGCGGCCGGCATCTCCTCGCGGCGGGACTCCAGCTCATGAATGCGCCGCTGCTCTTCGATGATGTTGCTCGCACCGGGGGCAGCCTGCTGCCTTGGTTGCTCGTCGCGCCGCTCGCCGCCACGGTCGCGATCGCGGCCGCCACGCCGATGGCGATTGCGTCCGCCACGGCGCTCGCCGTCGCCTTCGCGCTCGGCGCGCGGCGGCTGGCCTTCGGTCCCCAGCGAATGGAACTG
>DATDCR010000608.1:0-3455 GCA_036524215.1 Burkholderiales bacterium | reverse complement strand
TGACGGTCGACGTGGATGCCTTTGTCGACGCCGCGCGCAAGGACGAGATCGACCGGCTGCTCGCGGCGCAGTTCGAGCTGGTGAGCATCGGGCGGTTCCACTCGAAGTTCAGGCAGGCGGACGTGGAGATCGACATCCTCTACGGCGGCGCCAGCGCGGAGGATTTCGCGCTCGGCAGCGCGCGCGACGCGGTGATCCTCGGCACGAACGTGAAGGTGCCTTCGCCGGAGGCGCTGCTCTGGCTGTATCTGGTATCCACGAACGAGCAGAACTTCGTGGACGCCCTGGGACTCATCCGCAGCGTGGAAAGACTCGATCTGGCACTCGTGCGCAAGCAACTGGAGCTGCATCAGCCGGAATTGCTCGGCAAGCTGGACAAGCTGGTCACGACGGCACGCGAGCCTGCGCCGTCCTACGAAGAGTCGCGCGCCGGACGCGCCTAGGCGCCGGCGATCAGATCGGCGCTGATTTCGCCGACCGAGCGCACGCCGCAGAGTTTCATCGAGCGCTCGAGCTCCGAAGCGAGGATTTCCAGCGCGCGCCGCGCGCCCGGCTCGCCCCCGGCGGTGACGCCGTAGAGCGTAGCGCGGCCGGTCAGCACGCCGTGCGCCCCTAGCGCGCGCGCCTTGAGGATGTCCACGCCGCGGCGCACGCCGCCGTCGAGGAGCACGGTGATGCGGGTTCCGACCGCTCTTGCGATGGCGGGAAGAGCCTCGAGGGTCGGCGCGGCGCCGTCGAGCTGGCGGCCGCCGTGGTTCGAGACCACGATGCCGTCGCACCCGGCCGCCACGGCCCGCTCGGCATCGTCGGCGCGCTCGACGCCCTTCAGCAGGAGCTTCCCGGGCCACAGCTCGCGCAGGCGCCTGATCTGCTCCCAGTCGAGGCTCGGATCCATCTCGCGCCCCACCGCGGTGACGATGTCGGTCGGCCTCGGCGTGCTGAACGGATAGCCTTCCATGTTCGCCATGCCGGGCAGGCCGTGCCGCATGATCTCCAGCAGCCACGCCGGCTTGAAGATCACGTCGCGCGAGTTGCGCCAGTTCGGGTTGTAGGGCGTGCGAAAGCCGTTGCGCGGATCGCGCTCGCGCTTGCCGGACACGGGCAGGTCGACGGTGACGAGCAAGGCCTCGTAGCCCGCCTCCCTGGCGCGCCTGACGAGCGTCTCGCGGAACTCGCGCTGCCGCACCGCATAGAGCTGGAACCACAGGCGCCCGCCGACTTCCTGCGCCATGCGCTCGATGGTGACGGCTGCCGGCGTGGCGAGCGTGAACGGCACGCCGAAGGCCTTGGCAGCGCGCGCGAGGGCGAGCTCGGCGCCGGCGCGCCCGGCGCTGATGCCGCCGGTGGGCGCGATGGCTAGCGGCAGCTGCGCCGCCTTTCCCCACAGGTCGAGCTTCGTATCCACGGCCCCTACGTTCACCAGCACCTTCGGCAGCAGCCGCAGCCGCTCGAAGGCCGCGCGGTTCGCGCGCAGCGTCACTTCGTCCTCCGCGCCGCCGTCGAAGAAATCGAAGATCGCGCGGGGCACGCGCCGGCGCGCCATGTCGCGAAGGTCCTCGATACTGACGGCGTCGGAAAGAGCCATTGCCGTTGCGGGTCACATCCTATAATTCGCGGTCCGCACTCTACCGTCTAAAGGGGCCCCGTGTTCCGCCTTTTCGCTATCGCGCTGCTCGCTCCGCTCGTCGCTCTCGCCCAGCCTTATCCCTCGAAGCCGATCCGGCTGATCTGCCCGTTCCCGCCCGGCGGCGCGGTCGACATCGCCTCGCGCGCCACCTCGAACGAGCTGACCAAGATCCTCGGCCAGGTCGTGGCGGTGGAGAACAAGCCGGGCGCCGGCGGCAATCTCGGCGGTGCGGAGACGGCGCGCTCGGCGCCCGACGGCTACACGATTTTCATGACAACGAGCGGCATCCAGGCCATCAACCCGTTCCTGTACGCGAAGATGCCCTTCGATCCGAACAAGGACCTCGCGCCGGTGGCGCCGCTCGTCTCGCTGAACAACGTGCTGGTGGTGCACCCCTCGGTGCCGGCGAAGACGGTCAAGGACGTGATCGCGCTCGCCAAGAAGGATCCGGGCAAGCTGACCTACGCCTCGAGCGGCAACGGCACCAGCATCCACATGTCGGGCGCGATGTTCACGCAGATGACCGGCACCGAGATCCTGCACATCCCCTACAAGGGCAGCGCTCCGGCGGTGACCGATCTCCTCGCCGGGCAGACCAACATGATGTTCGACAACATTCCCTCGTCGCTGCCGCACATCAAGGCCGGCAAGCTGCGCGCCGTCGCCACCACCGGGGCGAAGCGCGACCCGGCGCTGCCCGATGTGCCGACGATCGCCGAATCCGGCGTACCGGGCTACGAGTCCGGCGTCTGGTTCGGCCTTTCCGTGCCCGCCGCGACGCCGAAGGACGTGATCGGCAAGCTGAACGCCGCCGCGGTGCAGGCGACCAAGTCGCCCGACTTCATCAAGCGCATGACCGACCTCGGCTACAACATCATCCCCGGAACGCCCGAGGACATGGCGAAGATGCTGGAAGCCGAGCTCAAGCGCTGGGGGCCGATCGTCAAGGCGTCCGGCGCCAAGGTGGATTAACGAGATTGATCAGGATCGGATTCGAATGAACAAGCCCGCATTCAGCAAGGTGAAGCGCATCGAGGGCGTGCTCTCGCCCGTCGTCACGCCGTTCCGCAAGGACTACACGCCGGACGAGGAGCGCTTCGTTCGGCATTGCCGCTGGCTCCTCAAGAGCGGCTGCGCCGGCCTCGCCATCTTCGGCACGAACAGCGAAGCGAACTCGATGTCGGTGGGCGAAAAACGCCGCCTGCTGGAAGCGCTGGTGAAAGGCGGGGTGTCTCCTTCCGCGCTGATGCCGGGCACCGGCCACTGCGCGATCACCGACTCGATCGAGCTCACGCGCGCCGCCGTCGAGCTCGGCTGCGCGGGCGTGCTGATGCTGCCGCCCTTCTACTACAAGGGCGTGTCGGACGAAGGGCTGTACCGGAATTTCGCCGAGATCATCGAGCGCGTCGGCGACGAGCGCCTGCAGCTCTACCTGTATCACATCCCGCCGGTGGCACAGGTTTCCATAACGCTGAATTTGATCGAAAGACTGCTCGGCAAATACCCTGGCATCGTCGCCGGCGTGAAGGACTCGAGCGGCGACTGGTCGAACACCAAGTCGATGCTCGATGCCTTCGCCAAGCAAGGCTTCGACGTGTTCGCGGGCAGCGAGGTGTTCCTGCTCGACAACATGAGGAACGGCGGCAAGGGCTGCATCACCGCCACCGGCAACGTCAATCCGGGCGCCATCGACCGCGTGTTCAAGAACTGGCGCTCGCCCGAGGCCGACAAGCTGCAGGCGGGCATCACCGCCACGCGCAAGATCGTGCAGAAGCAGCCGATGATCCCGGCGCTGAAGAACATCATCGCGCACTTCGGCAACGATCCG
>DATDCR010000607.1:0-10118 GCA_036524215.1 Burkholderiales bacterium | reverse complement strand
GGCATGGTCCGGCTATTGTCCGCGATTCTGGGACAGTGAATTGCGCGGTTCGCTGTTTATCCCGGGCCCAGGAATTGCCATCATGACTCCATCTAAAGGAGGCAGCGAATGGCGAAGGTCCTGGTCCTGTATTACTCGTCGTACGGACACATCGAGCGGATGGCCGAAGAGGTCGCCGCGGGCGCGCGCGAGGCGGGCGCGCAGGTGACGCTGAAGCGCGTGCCGGAAACGGTGCCCGAAGACATCGCGAAGAAGTCGGGCTTCAAGCTCGCGCAGAAGGCGCCCGTGGCGAGCGTCGAGGAGATGGCGAGCTACGACGCCGTCATCTTCGGCACGCCGACGCGCTTCGGCAACATGGCGGGACAGATGAAGAACTTCCTCGACCAGGCAGGCGGCCTCTGGATGCGCGGCGCGCTGGTCGGCAAGGTCGCCGGCGTGTTCACTTCATCGGCGACGCAGCACGGCGGCCAGGAATCCACCATCCTCACCTTCCATCCGGTGCTGCTGCATCTGGGGTTCATCATCGCCGGTCTTCCGTACGCGTTCGCGGGACAGATGGGCCACGGCGAAGTGATGGGCAATTCTCCTTACGGCGCCTCCACCATCGCCGGCGGCGACGGCAGCCGCCAGCCCTCCAAGGTCGAGCTCGAAGGCGCGCGCTACCAGGGCAGGCACATCGCGCAGATCGCCGCCAAGCTCACCCAATAATTCGGGGTCAGGGCACTAACTCGACGGTCGTCGCCGTGAGACGCCGCTCGACGCGCTGCATGAGCGCATCGGCGACGGTCTTGAGAAGGCCGAAGACGAGGATCGGCCATCCCGTGCTCGACGTGAACGCGAGGCCCGACACGATCATGACGTGCATCGGGATGATGCGCGCGTACGGCATGAAGAGCATGCGGTTCAGGTTTGGCGCGCCGGCCGCATCGCTCTTCAGGTTCTCGCGCAGCGAGAACGCATGGTTCACCGCGAAGACGAGCGCGCCGAGCAGGTAGACGGCCGCAGGGCCGAGGTCGGCGTTGTCCGGCAGCGCGATGAAGAACAGGTAGACGAGGTGGAAGATGCCGTAGTGCACGGCGAAGAAGACCGCGGTCGAGACCTTGGCGAGCGCCGAGTGCGCGAGCGGATGCGCAGCGAGCTTCATACCCTCGCTCGACCAGCGCTCGAGCTTGAGGATGCGGATCACGTTCGCCACGCCGATCACCACGCTCTGCATCCAGTAGACGAGCATCAGGCTGCGCAGGCTCATCTGCAGATGGAACGCCATCGCCAGCACGACGACGTTCGCCGCCACCAGCACCGCGAGCGAGCGATCAGTAGACGGCGGGGACGTACATGTCCTTCGGCAGGGGCTCGCGCTGGTAGTCGGGAAAGTGCTCGCGCGGCGGCAGCGCGACGCCCGGGTGCTGCACCTCGCCGTACGGCACCTGCGTGAGGAGGTGCGCGATGCAGTTCAGACGCGCGCGCTTCTTGTCGTCGGCCTCGACCACCCACCAGCGCGCTTCGGGGATGTGCGTGCGCGAGAGCATCGCTTCCTTCGCCTTGGTGTAGAGCTCCCACTTGCGGCGCGACTCGAGATCCATCGGCGAGAGCTTCCACTGCTTGAGCGGATCGTGGATGCGCATCTTGAAGCGCAGCGCCTGCTCCTCGTCGCTGATCGAGAACCAGTACTTGAGGAGCACGATGCCGGAGCGCACCAGCATGCGCTCGAGCTCCGGCACGTCGCGGAAGAACTCCTCGTACTCGGCGTCGGAGCAGAAGCCCATCACGTGCTCGACGCCGGCGCGGTTGTACCAGCTGCGGTCGAAGAGGACGATCTCGCCGCCGGCCGGCAGGTGCTCGATGTAGCGCTGGAAGTACCACTGCGTCTGCTCGCGCAGGCTCGGCGCCGGCAGCGCCGAGACGCGGCACACGCGCGGGTTGAGGCGCTGCGTGATGCGCTTGATGACGCCGCCCTTGCCGGCCGCGTCGCGGCCCTCGAAGAGGACCACGATCTTCAGCTTGTGGTCCACCACCCAGTCCTGCAGCTTGACGAGCTCGCCCTGCAGCCGGAAGAGCTCCTTGAAGTAGCGGCGCCGGTCGATGCCGGTGCGCGGCCCGCGCTTGTCGGGCGAGTCGGAGAACTTGTCGAGGAGCCGCTCCATGCGCTCATCGTCGATCTCCATCTCCAGCTCCTCGTCGAAGCTGTCCAGCATCTCGCCCTGCACGCGCTTCGCGAGCGCGTCCTTCGCCGGCTTGTCGTCGGTCCCCATGCAACCCCCCGCATGGATATTGCGGGGAACGGCGCCGGGGCGATTTACGCCAGATCAATAGTTCGGGGACAGAGCCCTAACTGGCTTGGGCTCCGTCCCCGGTGGAGTTAGGGCTCCGTCCCCGAATTACTTGACCAGGCTCGGGATCCAGAGGGAGAGGGCGGGGATGTAGGTGACGAGGAGCAGCGCGGCGACGCCGAGGCCCATGAACGGCCACAGGGCATGGGTCTGCTGCTCGAAGGAGATGCCGGCGATGCGCGAGGTGACGACGGCCGAGGCGGCCACCGGCGGCGAGAGCACGCCGAGCTGCAGGTTCACCACCAGGATGATGCCGAAGTGGATCGGATCGACGCCGAGCGCCTTGACCATCGGCAAGAAGAGCGGCGTGCAAAGGAGCAGCCCCGGCGCGGGCTCGAGGAACAGGCCCAGGAACAGGATCGCCAGGTTGATCAGCATCAGGGTCTCGTACTTGCCGAAGCCCTGCATCATCGCCGCCATCGCCTGCGGCGCCTGGCTGCGCGAGAGCACCCACGCCAGCAGGCCCGAGGCGCCGAGCAGGAACATGATCACGCCGGTGTCGATCGCCGTCTGGCGGAACGCGGCCCAGATCTCGCGCCACGGGACGGCGCCCTTCAGCGCGCCGCGCCCGAGCGCATAGAAGAGCGCGTAGAGCGCCGCCGCGCCGGCCGACTCGGTGACGGTGAACACGCCGCCCAGCACGCCGGCGACGATCAGCGCCGGGATGACGAGCGCCGGCAGCGCATAGACGAAGGCGCGCAGCGCGCGCGACAGCGCGAAGTGGTGCGCCATCGAGCCGTAGCCGTTCCTGCGCGACACCCAGTACGCATAGCCCGCGAAGACCGCCGAGATCAGTACCCCCGGCACGATGCCGGCGAGGAACAGCTTGATCACCGACACCTCGGCGGCGAAGCCGTAGAGGATCATCAGGATGGAGGGCGGGATGATCGGGCCGACGATGTTGGCCGCCGCGGTGACGGCGCCCGCGAAGGCGGGCGGGTAGCCCTCCTTGATCATCGCCGGGATCATCATCGAGCCCACGGCGGTGGTGTCGGCGAGGCAGGAGCCCGAGATGCCGGCGAAGAGCGTCGAGGCGGTGACGTTGCCGAGCGCGAGCGAGCCGCGCACGTGGCCGACCAGCGAGTTGGCGAAGGCGACCAGCGCGTTGGTCACGCCGCCGACCGTCATCAGGTTCGCCATCAGCAGGAACATCGGGATCGCCACCAGCGGGAAGTGCTGCAGCGTCTCGAAGATCTGCATCGCGACGATCGCCCAGCCGTTCTGGCCGTCGAGCAGCAGCACGCCGACCAGCGAGGCGAAGCCGAGGCTGAACACGATCGGCACGCCGACGAGCAGCAGGCCGAAGAAGAGAAGCAGCGCGACGACGCCGATCATGCGCGCCGCCAGAGGCTCGCCAGGCGCTCCAGCGTGAAGAGCGTCATCAGGACGCCCGAAACGACGCTGATCGAGTAGAACTGCGCCCAGGTCACGTGGAAGCCGAAGCCCTCGACCACCGCGCTGCGGGTCACGTCCATCAGGATCAGGCCGGAATAGGTGAGGGCGAGCGCGAAGGCGAGCACCACCAGGTGGCCGAACGTGTCGACGAGCTTCCTCCCCTTCGGCCCGAAGCGCTCGACGAGGAAGCCGACCGCGATGTTCTCGTTGCGGCGCACGGCGGCCGTGCCGGCGATGAACGTCATCCAGGCGAGCGAGGTGGCCGCCACCGTGTCGGACCAGGTCGTCGCGTCGTTCAATACATAGCGGTAGAAGACCTGGATCGAGATCGCCGCGAGCGAAAGCCCGACGAGGACGGTGCCGACGAAGTCGAGCACCGCCTCGGCGGCGGCGAGGAATTTCTTCAACGACCCGTGGCGAGGCGCTGCGCCCACTCCCAGACCTCGGGCAGCTGCTTCTTCAGCGGCTCGGTCATGCGGCGCATCTCGTCCACCGAGACCTGCGGCTCGACGAACTTCACGCCCTTCGACTTGAACATCTCGATCAGCTTCTTCTCGTCGGCCTTGGTGCTGTCGCTGTAGGAATCGGAGCCGTCCTGCGCCGCGCGCACGAAGGCGTCCTTGCTCTTGCCCAGGCCGTCGACGAAGCGCCCGTAGGTGAGGAAGGCCTTGGGCGAGAGCACGTGGCCGCTCATCACGGCGCTTTTCGCCACGTCCTGGATCGAGTAGGTCGACATGTCGGTGATCGCGCCCTCGATGCCTTCGACCACGCCCTGCTGCATGGCGGTGAAGGTCTCGGCGATGTTCATCGGCACCGAGGCGAGGCCGAGCATCTTGATCTGCTCGACGTAGATGGCGGTGCCCGGCACGCGGATCTTCATGCCCTTCAGGTCGGCGAGCGACTTCGCGTCGCGCGTGCTGTAGATCCAGCGCGGCACGTTCCAGGAGTAGGCGAGCATGCGGTAGCCGCTGCGCTTCTCGACCTCGGCCGTCAGCGCCTTGCCGCCGGGCCCGTTCCAGGCCTTCAGCATCTCGTCCTGGTTGCGGAAGAGAAACGGCCAGGAGTTGGCGGTGACGATCGGGATCTGCTGGCCGAGCGCATCGGGCTGGATGAACATCACGTTCACCACGTTCACCTTCATCTGCGTCGCCATCGTGCCGAAGGTGCCGAGCTGGCTGTTGGAGTAGATCTCGACCTGCAGGTCGCCGTTCGAATACTTCTCGGCGCGCTCCTTGAAGAGGGCGAGCGCGCGCCCGGTGGGCGCGGTCGGGCCGCCGGTGTCGCCGACGATGACCTTGGCCGCATGGGCCGAAAAGGCGACGCACGCGCCCAGTGCAAGTGCCAGGACCTTCTTCATGCCGGAACCCTCCGTTGGAGTTTCATTTCTGCGATGCGTTTTGCGATGGCCGGCTTCCAGCCGCCCATCGCGATGGTCTCGAGCAGCGCCTTGTCGAGCGGCTGGTACTCCCTGCGCGTGCCGCGCGTCAGGTTCTCGAACAGACCGGTCTCGAAGTTCACGCGCAGCTCGTCGCCGGTCTCGCATTCCTGCGTCACGCCGTGCGCGCGCGTGATGAACGGCAGGCCGGCGTTGATCGCGTTCCTGAAGCTGCCGCGCGGGATCGACTCGACCACCAGGCCGAGCTCGAGGCCGCGGATGCCGAGCAGGCCCTGGATGTGCGGGTTGCCCTGCGCGAAGCGCTTGCCGGCGACGATGATGTCGCGCGGCTTCGCCTTCTTGGCGAACTCCGGGTCGACGCCGACCATGCAGTATTCGCGCAGCACCTCGAGGCGCAGCTCGCGCTGGGTGGCGAACTCCTTCTTGGTGAGGTCGGCGTCGACCGCGAGGTTGTCGCCGAACTTCCAGCAGCGGCCCTGGTAGATGAAGTCCATGTCGCTTCCTATAGAAACTGCCGCGGATCGGTGATGCGCCCGGCCACCGCAGAAGCCGCCACGGTGAGCGGGCTGGCGAGATAGATCTGGCCCTCGGTGGTGCCGAGGCGGCCGGGATCGTTGCGCGTGCCGGTGTTGATCGACACCTCGCCCGGCGCCATCGCGCCGATGCGGCCGCCGGCGCAGGGCCCGCAGCCCGGCGCGGTGAGCAGCGCCCCCGCCTCGGCGAACACCTCGATCAGCCCCTCGGCCGCCGCCCGCGCCCAGATTTCCTGCGTCGCCGGCGTGATGATGAGGCGCACGCCCGCATCGATCTTGCGGCCCTTGAGGATCCTCGCCGCGTCGCGCATGTCGCTGAGCGAGCCGTTGGCGCACGAGCCGATGAACGCCTGGTGGATCTGCGTGCCGGCCACCGCCGAGATCCCCACCACGTTGTCCGGCCGCGGCGGCGCCGCGACCTGCGGCTCGAGGATGCCGAGGTCGTACTGGAACACCTGCTTGTAATGGGCATCCCGATCGCTTTTCACCAGCTCGATCTTTCGTGAAACCCTGGGCGAGAGCCAGTCGAGCACCACCTGGTCGGGCTCGACGATGGCGCTCTTCGCGCCGATCTCGAGCGGCGTGTTGCACAGGGTCATGCGCTGGTCGACGCTGATGTCCTTCAGCGCCGGGCCGCCGAACTCGACGGTGCAGTAGTCGACCAGCTCCGCGTCCTGGTCGACGGTGAGCTTCTGCGAGATGTCGCGCATCGTGATGCCGGCGGGCAGCTTGCCGGTCAGGTTGACGCGGATCGTCTCGGGGATGCGGATCCAGACCGAGCCGCAGGCGAGCACATCGGTGATCTCGGTGATCATCGGGATGCCGAGCGCGCCGACGGCGCCGTAGTTGGTGACGTGCGTGTCGTAGGCGAGCACGAACATGCCCGGCGTGACGTAGCCCAGCTCCATCGGGAAGACGTGGCCGTGGCCGCCGCGGCCGTTGTCGAAGAAGCGCTTGATGCCGTACTTCTGCGCGATCTTGCGCATGTTGCGCTGGCGCTCCGAGGAGAGCACGTTGAGCGCGATCGGCTCGTGGTCGGTGGCGATCAGCACCTTGTCGGCGTCGTAGAGCCTGTCGACGCCGAGCTCCTGCAGCGCCTTGTCGAAGTTCACCACGTACCAGTCGTGCACGGTGACGAGGTCGGGCTCCGGGTAGATGGTCTCGCCCGCGCTGACCGGGCGCTGCATCACGCGCGAGAGGATTTTTTCGGTGAGGGTCTGGCCCATGCGGTTTCCTGTTACAGCCCGAGGACGGACTTGATCGATTCGCCCGCGCGCAGCCTTGCCTCGCGGGACTCCTCCTGCTTTCTCTTCTCCACGGCCCGGGCGCAGATCTCGGCCGCCTGCTCGGCCGGCACGATCAGGAGGCCGTCCGCGTCGCCGAGCACGATATCGCCCGGCCGCACGATGGCATCGCCGATCGCGAGCGGCACGTTCATCCAGCCGGGATGGCTTTTCGCCGTGCCGCGCACCGCGCTGCCGGGCGCGTAGACGGGGAAGCGCGCCTGGCGGATCTCGTCCAGGTCGCGCACGGCCGCATTGGTGACGACCCCGGCGAGCCCCTTCGCCTGCGCGGCGACGGTCGAGGTGCCGCCCCAGATGGTGACGCGATCGGTGCCGCCGCCGTCGATGACGAGGACGCTGCCTTTCGGCGCCTGGTCGATGGCGTGGAACACCGCCTTGTTGTCGCCCGGCATGGTCTTCAGCGTGAACGCCGGCCCGGCGAGCCGCACGCCCTCGACCATCGGCTTCAGGGCGGGCGAGACGTCGCCCAGCTTGCCGGCCGCTTCGTACACGGTCGCCACCGGAAGCGAGGCCAGCGTCTTCAGGACCTCAGCCGTTACGGACATGTCTCCTGCCGATTTCCTTGGCCGCTTTCGCCACGCGCTCGCCGAGCGCCGGCACGTCTTCGCGCCGCACCTGGCTGGTGGCGAAGCCGACCGAGATGATCGGGATCGAGCCGTCGATACCGCCGGGGATCGCGGTGGCGACCGAGCCCACGCCGATGAAGCGCTCCTCCCAGTTGACGGAGTAGCCGCGCGCGCGGATCACGGCGAGATCGGCCTTCAGCTTGCGCAGATCGGTGTGCGTATGCGCGGTGGCCTTCGCCATGCCGGCGCGCTTGATGATCTCCTCCACGGCAGCGTCGTCGAGGAGCGCGAGCGCGGCCTTGCCGGCCGCGGTCGAGTGCACCGGAATGCGCTCGCCGATCGGGATGCTGTGGCGGATCGGGCTGCCGCCGCCCTCGACCAGCGCCATGATGACGATCACGTCGTTCCTCAGTACCGAGAGGTAGCAGGTGAAGCCGGTGTTCACCACGAGCTCGCGCATATAAGGATGCGCCTCGCGCTCGAGGGAGCGCGAGAAGAGGCTGCCGACGCGGAACGCCTCGACGCCGATGCGGTACTTGCGCGACACCGGGCTGTGGTCGAGGAACTGGTGCAGCTCGAGCGCCTGCACCAGGCGGTGCACGGCGGTCTTGGACAGCTTGAGCTCGCGCGACAGCTCCGAGATGCCGAGCTCCGAGCGCTGCGGGCTGAACAGCCCGATGAGCTGCAGCGCGCGACTGACGGTGAGCGAAAACTCCCCCCTGCTTCGCTTCAAGGCGGTTCCTATTATCGGAACATGCATTCCGAATAACGGAGATGGTAGCAAGCAATTCGGGGTCAGGGCACTAATTCGCCAGGCCGCGTAATCTGGCGAAAATAGCGCGGTCACTAATCCTAGGGAGGGAAATGAGCGCTCAGGTCGGCTGGATCGTGCTCGGCGCGTTCGCGCTCGTGGTGATGGTCTACGTCGCGATGCTCTACAACGCCCTCGTCGCGGCGAAGAACAACGTGGCGCGCGCGTGGGCCAACATCGACGTGCTGCTCAAGCAGCGCCACGACGAGCTGCCGAAGCTGGTCGAGGCGTGCAAGGCCTACCGCAACTTCGAGCGCGAGACGCTCGTGCGCGTCACCGAGGCGCGCGGGCGCGTGGCGCAAGCGCGCGAAGCGATCGATGTCGCCGCCCTGGGACCCGCGGAGGCGGCGCTGCGCGCGGGCGTGGCGCGCCTCTTCGCGGTGGCCGAGCGCTATCCGGAGCTCAAGGCGAGCGACAACTTCATGCAGCTGCAGGGCCGCATCACGCAGCTCGAGAACGCGATCGCCGACCGGCGCGAGTACTACAACGACAGCGTGAACGTGAACAACATCCGCCTCGAGCAGTTTCCGGAGAACATCGTCGCGCGCATGTTCGCCTTTCGCGAGGCGCGGCTGCTCGAGTTCGACGACGCCGAGAAGGCCGACGTCGACCTGCACTCGCTCTTCCTGCAGGCCTGATTCACCAGCGCAGCAGCAGCCAGCCGAGCGCCGCCGCGCCGGCGACGAAGCCGACGACGTAGATCCAGGCCCAGATGCGCAGGTCGCGCGCGAGCTGCCCGTCGCCTTGCGTGCTGATGAGATACGGGCGGCCGTCCCCCGGCGCGGCCATGCGGTGCTGCGGTTCCGGCGGATGGCGCGCGATGTCGGCCTCGACCTCGCGGCGCGCCTGTGCGCGCACCCGGTCCCAGCCTTCGGCGCCGTAGCGCCGCTCCTTCTTCCACTGCGCGAGCAGCGCTCCCGTGCGCGCCTCGATCTCGGCCTCGCTCACCGACGCGCCGCTGGTGGTGAATTCGCCCACCACGGCGAGCGGCTCGCGCGCGACGATGATCTCCTCGGTCCAGGCCTGCTGCTTGTCGCGGTACGAGTTGACGCGCGCGGCGATCACGCGCGCGCCGACCGGATCGATGACGCACTCGCCGCTGCCGTCGGTCATCATGAACGACCACTCGGTGGTGTCGCTCTCCGACGATTGCACCTCGCCCTGCTCGTCGTACGTGGTGACGGAATAGCTGTACCAGCAGCAAGGCTGGCTCGTCACGGGGCTGCGCAAACTGCTGCCGGGAAAGAGCGCGGCGCGCCCCTGCAGGCGGGTGTAGCCCTGCGCGGCGGTGCCGATGCGCGCGAGCGGGATGTCCTCGAGCGCCTGCAGCCGGCGATAAGTCGAGATCCAGCCCCACAACAGCGCGCCGAGAAATGCAAGTCCCGGCAGCGCATACGCGAAACGCGGCGGCTCGGCGACGAAAAGAAAAATCAAGAGCGCGCCGCCCGCGAGCGCGGCGGCGCTGAAAGGAAGCGCGAGCTCCTTTGCGGCCATCGAAAGGAAGCTGGACCATCGGTTGCGGAAATTTATTTCGCTTCTCACGCGGGATATTTTCTACAGCAGCGCTTGCCGAGAAAATTTTTTTGTGCATCGTTGACACTGCGCGCGACGCGGTGCACTCTGCGCTCGTCGTTTGTTGAGTGCTCTCGAGTCCGAAGTCGGGCAACACAAGGGGAGGGACTGGTGCACCACGAGCTGCATAATCGCGCGCTGCGGCGTGCCGCCGAGCTACTTGGCGGCGAGGAAAAGCTGCGGCTGCATCTCGGCGCGAGCGAGCTCGAGT
>DATDCR010000606.1:0-6627 GCA_036524215.1 Burkholderiales bacterium | reverse complement strand
CCCAGCGTGCCGCGGAAGTCGAGATCGCCCTCGGCGCGCACCATGGCATCGCGAAGCTCGATGCCGAGCGCGGTGGCCACGGCCTTGAGCGTGACGCCGGCGCACGCGACCAGCGCTTCGAGCAGCATGTCGCCGGAACAGGCCTGCGCGCCGCTGCCGCCGCTCGCCGGATGCAGGCCCGCCTCGACAAGTGCCTTGCCGGTGTCGACGCGGCAGGCAATTCCCTCGCCGATGCGGCCTTCGGCACGCAGCGTCACAAGCGCGGACGACGGGTCCGTCTTGTACTTCTCCTTGATCGGCGCCTGCAGCGCGCGCAGCTCACTGGCTTGCATGGACGAGCTCCCCGGATGAGAGGTTGTGGATGCGGCCGAAGCCGGCGACGAAGCGCGCATCGCGCGGCGTGATTTGCCAGAAGGAGAAGTCGGCGAGCTGGAAGTTGATGGCCTGCTCGGGAAAGCGCGCGAGCCATGCCTCCTTCGGACCATCGGCGATCTGGCGCGCGTCGCCGCGAATCGAGACGCGCATCAGCGTGAACGGGTCGGCGCGGCGGTCGTCGGTCTCGCCGATCGAGAGCGCGACGCGTGCGTCGTGCAGCATGTCCTGCGTGTGCCAGGCGAGGCGGCTGACATGCACGTAGAAGGTCGAGAAATCCTGCGCCGGCATGTAGAGCGTCATCGACACCATCGGCGCGCCGGCGCGCAGCGTGGCGAGGTGCGCGATGCGCTCGCTGCGCACCAGCCGTGAAAGCAGCCGCGATGTCTCGACGTCCATCGCGATGATTGTAGTATTCTCGCGCCCAATCCATGCGCTATGAACTTCTCGTCGGCCTGCGCTATACCCGCGCCAGGCGGCGCAACCGCTTCATCGGCATCAACTCCCTGGTTTCCATGATCGGCATCGCGGTCGGCGTATGGGCGCTGATCGTCGTGCTCTCGGTGATGAACGGATTCCAGAAGGAGGTGCGCACGCGCATCCTCGGCGTCGCCTCGCACGTGCAGATCTCCTCGGCGACCAATCGCCTGTCCGACTGGCAGTCGATCGCGAAGCTCGCCGCGCAGCAGCCGCACGTGCTGGCCACCGCACCCTTCGTGCAGGCGCAGGCCATGCTTACCGTCGGCGACACGGTGCGCGGCGCGATCGTGCGCGGCATCGAGCCGAAGCTGGAGGCGAGCGTTTCCGATCTCGGCAGCCACATGAAGCTCGGCTCGCTCGACGCGCTCAAGCCCGGCGAGTTCGGCGTCGTCCTGGGCGCGGATCTCGCGCGCGCGCTCGCCGTGCTTCCCGGCGACAAGGTGGCGCTCATCGCGCCGCAGGGCCTCGTCACGCCGGCCGGCGTGGTGCCGCGCCTCAAGCAGTTCACCCTGGTCGGCATCTTCGAAGCCGGCATCGCCGACGCCGACGCCGCGCTCGCGCTGGTCGATCTGCGCGATGCGCAGGCGCTCTACCAGCTCGGCGACAGCGTGAGCGGCGTGCGCCTCAAGCTCGATGACCTGTTCGTCGCCCGCGCCGTGGCGCGCGAGCTGGTCTCCCGGCTGCCGCAGGACATCTACGCCACCGACTGGACCCGCACGCACTCGAATTTCTTCCGCGCCGTCGAGATCGAGAAGCGCATGATGTTCATCATCCTGGCGCTGATCGTGCTGGTGGCCGCGATCAACATCATCTCCACGCTGGTGGTCGCGGTGAAGGACAAGCAGGCCGACATCGCGATCCTGCGCACGCTCGGCGCGCAGCCCGGCTCGGTGATGCAGATCTTCATCGTGCAGGGCATGCTGATGGGCGTGATCGGCACGCTGGCCGGCGTGGCGCTCGGCATCGTCACCGCGCTCAACATCGACGTCATCGTGCCGGCGATCGAGAACGCGCTCAGCATCAAGTTCCTGTCGAAGGACGTGTACCTCATCCCCGAGCTGCCTTCCGACCTGCAGTCGGGCGATGTGCTCGCGATCAGCTTGATGTCGCTCGCGCTCTCGTTCGTCGCCACCCTGTTCCCGAGCTGGAGCGCCTCGCGCGTCAACCCGGCGGAAGCCTTGCGCTATGAGTGAGGCGGCCGGCGAGCGCGAAGCCGTCATCTCCTGCCGCGCATTGCGCAAGACCTACCAGGGGCCGCAGCCGGTGCCGGTCCTGCATGGCGTCGACCTGGAGATCCACCCCGGCGAGCGCATCGCGATCATGGGACGCTCGGGATCGGGCAAATCGACGCTCCTGCATCTGCTCGGCGGGCTCGACACGCCGACCTCCGGCACCGTCTTCGTGCAGGGTCGCGCGCTGGCGGAGATGAGCGAGGCGCAGCGCGGCCATGTACGCAACGCGACGCTCGGCTTCGTCTATCAGTTTCACCATCTGTTGCCGGAGTTCACCGCGATCGAGAACGTGGCCATGCCGCTTCTCATCCGGCGCATGGAGCGCGCGCAGGCGCTGGCGAAGGCGAAGCACGCGCTCGAGGAAGTCGGGCTCGGCGCGCGCCTGGAGCATCAGCCGGGCGAGCTTTCGGGCGGCGAGCGCCAGCGCTGCGCATTCGCGCGCGCCATGGTCACGGAGCCGGCCTGCGTGCTGGCCGACGAGCCGACGGGCAACCTCGACTCCCACACCGCCGAGGAAGTGTTCGAAGCGATGCTGCGGCTTTCCGCCTCGCACGGCACGGCGTTCGTCATCGTCACGCACGACGCCGGGCTCGCGGCGAAAGCCGAGCGCGTCCTGGTGCTGACCGACGGTCTGCTAGACCCGCGCTGAAACCAGGCGCTCGAGCTTGGAGCGGCCTTCAGGCGTGGCCATCACGATGATGGTGGTGCCGGGCATCGCCCAGCTGTCGGTGCGCGGATTGAACTCCCAGCGCCCTTCGCGACGCAGGGCGAGGACCACGTAGTCCGGGTCGGGCGGCGCGACTTCGGCGACGCGACGCTCGGCCGCGCTCGCCGGCACGGCAATTTCCTCGACGCGCAGGCCCTTGTCGCTGCGAAGCATCTCGTCGAGGAAGCTGACGACCGCGGGACGCAGCATGCTCGAGGCGATGCGCAGCGCCCCGGTGTAGTCCGGCGACACGATGTCGTCGGCGCCGACGCGGCGGATCTTGTCGACGAAGCGCACGTCGTGGCAGCGCGCCACCACGCGCGCGCGCGGGTTCAACTGCTTGGCGGAAAGCGTGATGACGAGGTTCTTGTTGTCGTCGCCGCTCACCGCGAAGACGCCCGCGGCGCGCTCCACGCCGGCGGCGCGCAGGAGGTCGTCGTCGCCGCCGTCGCCGTGCAGAAAAAGCTGCTTCGGATTCGCTTCCAGCATCGCGTCGAGCGCGGACTGCTCGGGCTCGATCACCACGCTTTGGCGGCCGGTGGCGATCAGCTCGCGCAGCACGTTGCTGCCGACGCGGCCGATGCCGCACACGACGTAGTGGCCGGAAAGTTTCTGGATCTTGTCGAGCATGCGCCGTCTCCTCAGCAGCTGATCGATGTCGCTTTCGACGATGAATGCCGTGGCCCGCGCCATCACGTAGCCGACCGTGGCGATGCCGATCGTGCCGATCGCCATGTTGAAGATGCGCCCGCCCGGATTGTCCTTCAGCGGCACCACCTCCTCGTAGCCGATCGTGAAGATCGTGATGTAGGTCATGTACAGCGCATCGAGCACCGTGGTGTTCGGACCGGCGATGGCGAGGTAGCCGGTCGTCGCCACAGCGGTCACCGCGATGAGCGCCAGAAGCGGTGCGTAGAAGGCCCGAGCGATACGCAGCAGGAGCTCGGCAGTCATGCCGTCAGTGTAGCGATTCGGGATGCTGCCGGCGGCGCCGTCTCGCACGCCAGGCAGCTATCACATGGACTCGCCAGACGAGGTCGGTGGCGAAGTAGCCGAGCACCGCAAGCGTGAGCGCGAGCGCCGGCAGGCCGAGAAGGAGCGGCTTGCCCAGGCTCGCCATCCACTGCAGGAAGGCCTGCACCGACCACTCCCATTCATACGGCAGGGCGGGCGCGTTGGCGCTGTTGTTGCCAAGGAGCAGCCGGCCATAGCCATAGGCGAGCAGGTAGAGCGGCACGATGGTGAGCGGGTTGGTATAGAGCGTCACGAAGAGCGCCACCGGGATGTTGCGTCTGAGCGGGATGGCGATCAGCAGCGCGACGAGCATCTGGAACGGCCCCGGGATGAGGCCACAGAAGAGTCCGATCGCCACGGCGCCGCTGACTGAGCGCCGATTCAGGTGCCATAGGCTGGGATGGCCGAGCCAGGGGCGAAACGGCGCCGCCCACGGTCTTTCGAGGACCGCTTCAGGCTGCGGCAGATAGCGGCGGAAGAACTTGCGTGGCACGGTCAGCCGACCTGCGGCCGGCGCGTTCCATTCTAGATGACCCTCGCGGCGCTCGCGTTCGCGGCCGGCGCCGCGTACCTGCAGACGCAGGCGTTCCTGCCGGCGCCTGCATGGACGGCGCTGCTCGTTCCGCTCGCCTTGCTGGCACTTCGATATCGCTTCCTCGTGGTCGCCGTTGCGTTCGGCGCCGGATTTTTCTGGGCTGCCCTGTGCGCGCAGTCGCGGATGGACCAATGGCTGCCGCACGAGCTCGAAGGCCGCGACCTTGCCATCGTCGGCGTCATCTCGAGCCTGCCCGCGCTAGGCGATCGCAGCGTGCGGTTCGAGTTCGATGTCGAAGGAAGCGAGGGCGAGGCGAGCGTGCCCGCCAGGCTGCAGCTCGCGTGGTATCGCGGCAGCGCACCGGAGGAAGATGCCGCGGCGCCGCTCGCTTCGATGGTGCATCCGGGCGAGCGCTGGGCCTTCACCGTGCGCCTGCGCCGCCCGCACGGCCTCGTCAACCCGCACGGCTTCGACTACGAGGCCTGGCTCCTCGAGCGCGGCATCGGCGCGACCGGCTACGTGCGCAGCCGCAGCGAGCCGCGGCGCCTCGGCTCCCGCGATTCGCTCTTCGACCGGGTGGAACGAGCGCGCGAGGCGGTGCGCGATCGCTTCAACGCCGTGCTCGGCGCGGCACCGGCCGCCGGCATCCTGGCGGCGTTGGCGGTCGGCGACCAGCGCGCCATCTCGCGCGAGGAATGGCAGCTCTTCAATCGCACGGGCGTGACGCACCTCATGAGCATCTCCGGCCTCCATGTCACGCTCGTCTCCGGCCTCGTCGCCTGGCTGGTCGCCAGCGTTTGGCGGCGGCGGCCGGCGCTCGTGCTGCGACTGCCGGCGCGCAAGGCGGCCGCCATCGCCGCGATCGGCGGCGCGCTCGGCTATACGCTCCTTGCGGGATTCGGCGTGCCGGCGCAGCGCACCTTCTGGATGGTCAGCTTCGTCGCCGCCGCGCTCTGGTCGGGACGCATCTCCTCGCCCTGGCGCACGCTCGCCCTCGCGCTCGCCGCCATCGTCGCCATGGATCCGTGGGCGCCGCTTTCGCCGGGTCTTTGGCTTTCCTTCGGCGCGGTGCTGCTCATCTTCTACGCCGGCGTGGGCTGGACGCAGGCAGGCTCGAAGCTGTCGCAATGGGCGCGCATCCAGTGGGCGATTACCGCAGGGCTGGCGCCGGCAGCGCTTCTGCTGTTCGGCCAGATATCGATCGCCGGCCCGCTCGCCAACGCGCTTGCCATTCCGGTCGTCTCGTTCGTGATCACGCCGCTTGCGCTGCTGGCCGCCATCGTTCCGCTCGACGCGCTGCTCGAGCTCGGCGCGCTGCTCGTGCAGTGGCTGCTGCAATTCCTCGAGTGGTGCGCGTCGCTGCCGGGCGCGCTATGGCAGCAGCACGTGCCGCCGGTATGGACGGTGGGCGCAGCGCTCGCCGGCTGCGCCTGGCTGCTCGCGCCGCGGGGCGTGCCATGGCGGGCGGCGGGCCTTGCGCTTTTCGTGCCCGCGCTCACCATCGCCAGCCCGGGGCCCGCTTATGGCGAAGCATGGGTCACCACGTTCGATGTCGGCCAGGGCCTCGCGGTGCTGGTACGTACCAGCGAGCGCGCCCTGCTCTACGATGCCGGTCCCTCGTTCGGCGCCGAGTACGACAGCGGCTCGCGCGTGCTCGTGCCGGCCCTGCAAGGCGATGGGATCGGCCATCTCGACCTCGTCGTCCTCAGCCACGAGGACAACGACCATCTCGGCGGGGCGCTGAGCGTGCTCGAGACCCTGCAAGTGCCGGCGCTCGCATCATCGCTGCCGGCGGCGCATCCCCTGAATGCCCTCGTGCCGAGCGCTCGCCGCTGCAGTGCCGGCGAGCGATGGGAATGGGACGGCGTGCGCTTCGAATTCCTGCATCCGCGCAGCGGCGATCCCGGCAAGCGCAATAACCAGAGCTGCGTGCTGCGCGTTATGGCGGGCGGCCATGCGGTCCTGCTGACGGGAGACATCGAACGTGCGGCCGAGTCGCAGCTCGTCGCGGCGCGCGCCGCGCTGCGCAGCGACGTTCTGCTGGTGCCGCATCACGGCAGCCGCAGCTCGTCGTCGCCGGAATTCATCGCCGCCGTGGCGCCGAGCCATGCCGTGATCGCGGTCGGCTACCGCAGCCGCTTCGGCCATCCCAATGCCGAGGTGCTGAGGCGCTACGAGGAAGAAAAGATCGCCGTGCTGCGCACCGATCGCGATGGCGCGATTTTGCTCAGGCTCGCGGCGCTGACGTTCGAGACAGCACGCCAGACGCGTGCACGCTATTGGCTACA
>DATDCR010000605.1:0-9506 GCA_036524215.1 Burkholderiales bacterium | reverse complement strand
CCTTCCACGCCAGCTGATCGTCGTCGAGGCGCTCCGGCGGGCTCTTCGCGAACCACTTCAGCGCATCCGGGTGGTGCTCGCGCGCGCCCTCGTAGCCGACGCGGCCCCAAAGGTAAGCAAGGTCTTCTTCCGGCAGCTGGGACGCCAGCCGCTCGTCGATCAACTTGGCCGCGGCTTCCGGGTCATTGCGCGCGTAGCGCACGAGCGCGAGGAGGACTACCTCGCGCACCGAGCGCTTGTCGAGCGAGCGCGGCAGGCGCTCGAGCACGCGCTTGGGCTGGCGCGCCGCATCGGCGAGCAGCCGCTCGTCCGGCGACTCCGCCTTCGGCAGGTAGCCGAGCGTGGTCTTGGCCGCCGTGATCTGGCCGCGCTCGAAGAGCACGCGCACGCGGCGCCACACGTCGGCGAGCGATACGCGCTGGCGATCGGCCATGAAGCCGGCCAGCCGCGCGCAGCCTTCGGGCAGCTCGCGCGGCTCGAGCCACATCCAGTCCAGGTCGGCGATGCCGGTGTGCGTGGCGGCCTTGTCGGTCTCGCCGCCCATCAGCGCCGCGTAGCAGCGGATTTCCAGGTCGTCGCGCGGATAAAGCGCGAGCTGGCGCTGGAATTCGGCCCATTCGCCGCGCTTGCCCAGGACTTTCAGCCAGTCGCCGCGCAGCAGCTCGGCGACGTAGGTATTCGCATGGCGTTCGAGGAAGGCGCGAACTTCTTCGTTCGGCGTGTCTTCCAACCTCATGGCGGCGCGCCAGTAGTCGACCCACGGCTCGAGAACGTGGCCTTCGAGCTTCTTCGCCACGCGGGCCAGCTTCAACGCGTCGCCCGCGCGGTAGGCGTCGTAGGCGCTCAGCAGGGCCTCGTCCGCACTGGCGCTCGCGCGCGGCGCGGCCGTCGGCTTTGCGAAGGCGGGCACCGCCGCCGCTGCCATCAGCAGCGCAGCCAGCAAATTGCGTATATGTTTGTTCATCCCGACATGCCCCTAGATCCGCCCGACCTCAAGAACTGGCGCAAGGCGCAACGCGAGCGACTCATCGCGGCGCGCGCAGCGCTACCGGCAGCACAGCTCGAAAGCTGGCGCCAGCGCATCGACGGTTATCTGGAGCTTTCATTCCCCGGACTTGCCCATTGCCGCCTCGCTTTTTGTTGGCCGATCAAAGGCGAGTACGACGCCCGTCATTTTGCCAGAACGATGCGGGAGCGGGGGGCGTTGACAGCGCTGCCGGTCGTCGTCGCGCCGAAGCAGCCGTTGATTTTCCGCGAATGGCATCCAGGCGTCTCCATGGCAGTGGGAGCCTTGAACATTTCTTACCCTGTCGATACGCCGCAGGTCGAGCCCGACGCGGTCATTCTTCCGATGAACGGTTGGGATGCGAACGGTTATCGGCTCGGCTACGGCGCCGGATTCTTCGATCGCACGCTAGCCAGCCTCGCCAAGCGCCCGATCACCATCGGAGTGTCCTACGAGCTGGCGAAGCTCGACACCATCTACCCGCAGCCCTGGGACATCCCTTTGGACTATGTCGTCACCGAGCGCGGCGTGTATCGGCGTGATCCGGAAGGACTGGCCTACCTCGGCCAGCCGCAACGGGGCGAGGCGAGCGCGCTCGCCTCGCCGGTCTGCTACGCCGACGAAGTCAAGCGCGACTAACCCAGAAACAGGCGATACGCCGGGTTGCGCGTCTCTTCGGCGTAGGGATAGCCGAGCTTGCGCAGGAAGGCGGTAAAGGCGCCCAGCTCGCGCTTCGGCACCTGAATGCCGACCAATACGCGGCCGTAGTCGGCGCCGTGGTTGCGGTAATGGAACAGGCTGATGTTCCAGTCGCTGCGCAGGTTGTCGAGGAACTTCATCAGCGCGCCGGGCCGCTCGGGGAATTCGAACCGGTAAAGCAGCTCGTTCTTGGCGAAAGGGGCGCGGCCACCCACCATGTGCCGCACATGCCACTTGGCCATCTCGTTGTCGGAAAGATCGATGGTGCGCAGGCCGCGCCGCCGCAGGTTGCGGATGATGCGCGCGGCCTGCGGAGGGCCGGCGACCTCGATGCCGACGAAGATGTGCGCCTCGCGGGAATCGGCGATGCGGTAGTTGAATTCGGTGATGTTCTTCGCGCCGAGCGAGGCGCAGAAGGCCTTGAAGCTGCCCGGCTGCTCCGGGATGGTCACCGCGAGCACCGCCTCGCGATGCTCGCCGAGCTCGGCTTCCTCGGCGATGAACCGCAGACGGTCGAAGTTCGTGTTGGCGCCCGAGGCGACGGCGACGAGGGTCTTGCCGCGCACGTCGTGCCGTTCGACCCACGACTTGGCCCCGGCGACCGCGAGAGCGCCGGCAGGCTCGAGCACCACGCGCGTGTCTTCGAAGACGTCCTTGATGGCGGCGCACATCTCGTCGGTATCGACCAGCACCATCTCGTCCACCAGCTTGCGGCACAAGCGGAAGGTCTCGCGGCCGACCTGCTTCACCGCCACGCCGTCGGCGAACAGGCCGACCTGGTCGAGCTTGATGCGCCGGCCGGCCTTGAGCGAGCGCGTCATCGCGTCCGCATCGACCGGCTCGACGCCGATGAGCTTGGTCTTCGGGCTGATCTGCTTGACATACGCGCCGATGCCGGCGATCAGGCCGCCGCCGCCGACGGGCACGAAGATCGCGTCCAGCTCGCCCGCATGCTGCCGCAGGATCTCCATGCCGATCGTCCCCTGGCCCGCGATGACGTCGCGATCGTCATAGGGATGCACGAAGGCGAGGCCGCGCCTGCGCTTGAGGCGCATCGCTTCCTCGTACGCGTCGGCATAGGAATCGCCGTAGAGCCGCACCTCGGCGCCGCGCGCCTGCACCGCATCGACCTTGATGCGCGGCGTGGTGACCGGCATGACGATCAGGGCGCGGCAGCCGAGCCGCTGTGCCGCCAGGGCAACGCCTTGCGCGTGATTGCCGGCGCTCGCGGCGATCACGCCGCGCGCGAGGCGCGCGCGCGGCAGCGACGCCATCTTGTTGTACGCGCCGCGCAGCTTGAACGAGAACACCGACTGCAGGTCCTCGCGCTTGATCAGCAGCTGATTGCGCAGCCGCTCGGAAAGCGCGCGCGCGGGCTCGAGGGGCGACTCGATCGCCACGTCGTAGACCCGCGCCTTCAGGATGCGCTCCAGGTAATCGCCGCTCTTCATCGCCAAAATCTAGCATGGCGCATGACTGCCGGGCGGCTGTCGCGCTACATTGGGGCCGCGCTCCCAGCATGATCGACTTCCAAGCCCTCAGGCAGCGTGCCCGGCAGCTCAAGATCGAGCTGATCGCGCTCGCCCTGGCGGCGCGCCATCCGCGCACGCCGTGGCATGCGAAGCTGGTGATCGCCGGCTGCGTGGCCTATGCGCTCACGCCGGTCGACTTCATCCCCGACGCGATCCCGGTCGTGGGATTGATCGACGATCTCATTTTCATTCCCCTTGCGGTCGCGCTCGCCGTGCGCTTCGTGCCGGCCTCCGTGCTGTCGGAATGCCGCGCGCGCTCGGCGGAAATCGACGCGCGTGCGCCACGCCTGAGCCGCACGAGCTGCCTTCTGATCGGCGCCGCGTGGGGCACCGTGGTGGTGCTGATCGCCGTATGGACGGTCAAGTGAAGCACAGCCAGGTCGCCATCATCGGCGCCGGACCGGCGGGTCTCCTCCTGTCGCACCTTCTACACCGGGAAGGCATCGATTCCGTGGTCATCGAGTCGCGCAGCCGCGAGGAGATCGAGGCCACCATCCGCGCCGGCGTCCTCGAGCAGGGCACGGTCGATCTGCTGACCGCGACCGGCGTCGGCGAGCGGATGAAGCGCGAGGGCTTCGTGCACCACGGCATCCATCTGCGCTTTGCCGGGCGCAGCCATCGCATCGACTTCCCGAGCCTTACCGGCGGACGCTCGATCATGGTCTATGCGCAGCACGAGGTGATCAAGGATCTCGTCGCCGCGCGCCTCGCCGCGGGCGGCAAGATCCTCTTCGAGGTCAAGGATGCTGCGGTCTACGATCTCGACACGGGCGCGCCGAAGGTGCGCTTCCGCCACGGCGCCAGGGTGGAAGAGCTCGAGTGCGATTTCATCGCCGGCTGCGACGGCTTCCACGGCATCACGCGCCCGTCGATTCCGTCGCGCCTGCGCCGCGAATTCACGCGCGTGTACCCGTTCGGCTGGTTCGGCATCCTCGTCGAGGCGCCACCCTCGACCGACGAGCTCATCTATGCGCAGCACGAGCGCGGTTTCGCGCTCGTCAGCACGCGCTCGCCGCAGATCCAGCGCCTGTATCTGCAATGCGATCCGAACGACGAGGTGAAGAACTGGCCCGACAGCCGCATCTGGGAGGAGCTGCACGCGCGCCTCGAGACGGTGGACGGCTGGAAGCTCGCCGAGGGCCGCATCTTCCAGAAGGGCGTGATCGCGATGCGCAGCTACGTCGTCGAGCCGCTGCGCTACGGACGGCTGTTTCTCGCCGGCGACGCCGCGCACATCGTGCCGCCGACCGGCGCCAAGGGCCTCAACCTCGCCGCGGCCGACGTGCATGTGCTGTCGCGCGCCTTCGCTTCCTTCTATTCCAGTGGCGACGAACAGGCGCTGAAGGACTATTCGGCGAAGGCGCTGCGGCGCGTCTGGCGCGCCGAGCACTTCTCGTGGTGGATGACCTCGATGCTGCACCGTTTCCACGACGAGACGCCCTTCCACCATCGCCTGCAGCTTGCCGAGCTCGATTACGTCGTGACCTCGCGCGCGAAGGCAACGACGCTCGCCGAGAACTACGTCGGATTGCCCCTGGAATGAGCGCCGAGAATTACGAGATCGTGCTGCGCCTGCTGGCGGCGCTCGCCGCCGGTGCCCTCATCGGCTACGAGCGCTCGTACCACGGCCGTCCGGCGGGGTTTCGCACGCACGCGCTCGTGTGCACGGCCTCGAGCCTGCTGATGCTCGTCACGGTCTACGAGGCGCATTGGGTGCGCCTCACGCACGTGCAGCTCGATCCGACGCGCATGGCGCAGGGCATCATGACCGGCATCGGCTTCCTCGGCGCCGGCGTGATCATCAAGGAAGGGCTTTCGGTGCGCGGCCTCACCACGGCGGCCTCGATCTGGATCACCGCGGCGATCGGCATCCTCGCCGGCATCGGCTTTTATTTTCCCCTCGCCATTTCCGTCGTGCTGACGCTCGGCGTGCTGTCGTTTTTCCGCTGGATCGAAGTGCGCATGCCGACGCAGGCCTACTTCCACTTCGCCGTGCGCTTCTCGGGCGCCAGCGGGCCGAGCGAGGACCAGCTGCGCGAGCTGGTCGAGTCGCACGGCTTCAGCATCGCGAACTTCACCTACCGGATGGAAGCGGGACGCGTGCGTCGCCACAGCATGGTGCTGCGCACCGCCGACCGCTCGAGCGCGGGCCGGCTCGCGCAGACGATGGAGCGCACGGAGTCGGTGCTGGAATTCCGCCTCTCGCCGACCGGCGACTAGCGATCAGGCGGCTTGCAGCTTCGCCACGGCCACGGCGAGCCACTTCAGGCCCTGGCGGCCGAAGTTGACCTGCACGCGCGCATCGCCGCCCTGCCCTTCGGCATCGACGATCACGCCGGGCCCGAACTTGGCGTGCACCACGCTCTGGCCGATGCGAAAGCCGCCGACTTCGCGCGTGCCGGCGTTCGACTTCTTCGGAAAACTTGTCTGGGTCTGGCGCGAAAAGTCCGGCTGCAACGCCTGCTGCCGCGAGAAACGCGGCGTCAGCCACTTCATCAGGTTCTGCGGGATTTCCTCGAGGAAGCGCGACGGCATGTTGTAGCGCGTCTGGCCGTGCAGCATGCGCGTCTGCGCATGCGATAGATACAGGCGGTGCCGGGCGCGCGTGATCGCGACATAGGCCAGGCGGCGCTCCTCCTCCAGCCCGTCGCGCTCCATCACGCTCTGCTCGTGCGGGAACAGGCCTTCCTCGAGGCCGGACATGAAGACGACGTCGAACTCCAGGCCTTTGGCCGAATGCACCGTCATGAGCTGCAGGGCGTCGGCTCCCTCGCCGGCCTGGTGCTCGCCGGCCTCGAGCGCCGCGTGCGTGAGGAAAGCGGTGAGCGGATCGGCCGCCTCGCCCGATTCCACCTCGCGCTCCTCTTCCGTAAACGCCGCCGCGGCGTTCACCAGCTCCTCCAGGTTCTGGATGCGGTCGGCGCCTTCGCGCTCCGTCTTGTAGTGCTCGAGAAGGCCGCTTTTCGCCACCACATGCTCGACCAGCTCGGGCAGCGGCAAACCCTGGGTTTCCTGCCGCATGGTGTCGATCAGCGCCTTGAACGCGGCCACCTTGCCATCCGCCGCCTGGTAGAGCGAGGTCTGCTTCTGCCGCGCCGCGTCCTGCAGCTGCTCCATGGTCCGGGCGCCGATGCCGCGCGGCGGGAAGTTGGCGACGCGCAGGAACGCGTTGTCGTCGTCCGGCATGGCGACCAGGCGCAGGTAAGCGAGCGCGTGCTTGATCTCGGCGCGCTCGAAGAAGCGCAGGCCGCCGTAGACGCGGTAGGCGATGCCGCGCGAGAAGAGACTGTGCTCGAGCACGCGGGATTGCGCGTTCGAGCGATAGAGCACGGCCGTATTGGAAAGCCGCGTACCGTCGCGCGCGAGAGCCTGCACTTCCTCCACGATCCAGCGCGCCTCGTCCGCGTCGGATTCGCCTTCGAACACCCGGATCGGCTCGCCCCGCCCGGCGGAAGTCCACAGGTTCTTGCCCAGCCGGTTGCGGTTGTTGGCGATGAGCGCGTTGGCCGCGTCGAGGATGTTGCCGTGCGAGCGGTAGTTCTGCTCCAGCCGCACCACCTTGCGCACCTTGAACTCGCGCTCGAAGTCGGCCATGTTGCCGACGTGGGCGCCGCGGAAGGTGTAGATCGACTGGTCGTCGTCGCCGACGCAGAAGAAACAGTTTTCCTTGGAAGCAAACAGCTTCAGCCAGCGGTACTGCAGCCGGTTCGTGTCCTGGAACTCGTCGACCAGGATGTGCTGAAAGCGCTGCGCATAGTGCTCGCGCAGGATCTCGTTGCGCTTGAGCAGCTCGTAGCTCCTCAGCAGGAGCTCGGGAAAATCCACCACCCCTTCGCGGCGGCATTGCTCGTCGTAGGCGGCGTAGAAATCGGCCATGCGCCGCATGTTCTCGTCGGTGACGGCGACGTCGGCGGCGCGCACGCCCTCTTCCTTGTTGCCGTTGATGAACCAGGCCAGCTCGCGCGGCGGAAAGCGCTCGTCGTCCAGGTTGAGGCTCTTCGCCAGGCGCTTGACGAGGGCGAGCTGGTCCTGCGAATCGAGGATCTGGAAGGCCTGCGGCAAGCCGGCTTCGCGGTAGTGCGCCCGCAGCATGCGGTTGCACAGCCCGTGGAAGGTTCCCATCCACATGCCGCGCGGATTGGCGGGCAGCATGGCGCCGAGCCGGGTCAACATCTCGCGCGCCGCCTTGTTGGTGAAGGTGACCGCCAGGATTCGCGCCGGCGTCGTGCGCCCGCCCTTGATGAGCCACGCGATGCGCGTCGTGAGCACGCGCGTCTTGCCGCTGCCGGCGCCGGCAAGGATGAGGCCATGCTCGTCCGGCAGGGTGACGGCGGCTAGCTGCTCCGGGTTAAGGTGTTCCAGATGAAGCGACAAAGCCGTTGCATTATAGGGTGTTAGTGCGCGCACACCGGCGGCGCGCGGCGCATCGGCGGCGCGGCGGCCGGCCCGGCGCTTGCTGAAGTAGAGTTCGGCTTTCGGTTGATGCATATCAAATTTGACGGCACCGTGCCGGTTAGCTTCGGGAGGACAGCTTTGACACCACCGCCTGCTGTTACATCGACAACTACCGAAAAAGACATGAATTACACCTACGCCGAAAAGGAATTCGCCCGGGCACGGGCCTTCGAGGTCATCTGGAACAACGTCATCGACGATGTGTTCAAGGATGTGGCCAAGTACTACGACCGCGCCAACATCTTCGCCACGCTGGGGCTGATCGACCCGCTGCGCCGCCGCTTCATCTCCACCATCGATGTGCGGCCCGGCGACCGGGTGCTCGACGTCTGCGCCGGCACCAACGTGATCGGCATCGACCTCCTCAAGCGCGAGCCCGCGCTCGACATGCACGCCATCGACCGCAGCAAGGCGATGCAGGAGGTCGGCGGCAAGGTCGCGCGCGAGCAGGGCCTGAACATCAAGTCCTACATCGGCGACGTGCACCGGCTGCCCTTCCCGGACAACCATTTCGACGTCGTCACGCTGCAATGGGCCACGCGCCACCTGCGCGTGATGGACGTGATGCGCGAGATCCACCGCGTGCTCAAGCCCGGCGGCCGCTTCTACCACTGCGACATGCTGCGCCCGGCGAACAAGGTGGTCGAGCAGGCGTACTACGTGTATCTCACGGCCTGCGTCGGCGTCATCTCCTGGGCGTTCCGCAGCGCGCCGGCGGCGCTCGCCTGCAAGCGCTACTTCGTCGACGCGATCCGCATGTTCTACTCGACGAACGAGCTGTCGCAGCTGCTCGAGCACATCGGGTTTACCAAGGTGAGCGGGAAGTCCGTGCTGCTAGGCACGGTGGCTTTCCACGCCGCGCAAAAGCCGAGCTAGCCCAAGACTTTCGGCTCGGTAATGCCGAACCTGCCGCGCAGCTGGTCGCCGAGCGCGCGGGCCTCCGCGCGCGAGGCGAGGTGCCGGATCACGACCCGGTAGACCATCGTCTCGCCTTCCTTCAACGGCGCTAGCTCGGCGGCATAGCCGGCTTCGCGCGCCTGGTCGTAGATCGACAGCGCGCTCGCCTGGTCCGGCGCGGAAGCCAGCACCACGCTATAGCGCCCGCCCGCTTGAGCGGCGCCTTTGCCCGCGGCGATGTCCGTTTCAGCGGCCCATTGCTCGAGTTGCTTCTGCTCGACCACGCCCACGGGCTGCGTCTTTCCGTCGATGCGGCGGTAGAACTGCAGCGGCTGGTTCATGCTGACCGCCTGCTCGCCCTCGGCCGCCACCTCGATCTCGCCTTCGATCAGGCACACGATCTCGTTGTCCTTGCGCGAGCGGCCCCACAGGTCGGTGCCGCGGATGCCGGCCGTCACCTGCGCGGCGCGGATGCTCACTTCGCGCTTGCGGTTCCTGCCGACGATGTCGGTCGTGAAACGGAAGGCGCCTTCGAGCACGTTGAGCGCGGCCTTGAAGAGCTCGCGGCCGGGACTGAGCTCGGTGAAAGCGAGCTGGCCGTTCTCGCCCAGCCTGACCAGGCTGCCTTCGGCAAGCTTCACCGCCAGGCGCGAGCCGCCGCCGGTGATGACGCGATCGCCGGCGCGCAGCTCCATGCCGGCAATGATCGGCAGCCGCCGTCCTGCGCGCTCGACCCATGCCGGCATCTGCACGCCTTCCACCGTCGCGGCGACCTGCGCGAACGCGGCGTGCATCGGCAGGAGCAGCGTGGTTGCTAGAAGAAGCAGCAGCGATCTCATCCGGCCTCCCGCCCTATAATCCCGCGCTTCGGCATTTATGCAAGACACCTACGATCCGCAGGCAGTCGAGCGCGAGGC
>DATDCR010000604.1:0-3663 GCA_036524215.1 Burkholderiales bacterium | reverse complement strand
AGCACGTGATCGACGCGCGCTGGATCATGGCCTACAGCGCGGGGCTCGGAGAAACCGATGCGCGCTACTACGACACCGCGGCGCCGGGAGGCCCGCTCGCCCATCCGCTCTTCCCGGTGTGCTACGAGTGGCCGGTCTCGCAGCCGATCCGCGACTTGCCGGCCATCGTCCCGCACAAGGCGCGCCTCGTGCATGCGCAGCACGACGTTCTGATTCACCGCATGCCGCGCGCGGATGAAACCATCCGCACCACAGCTCGCATCGTCGCGGCATTGCAGCGTCCGCCGGGCGCCTTCGTGGTTTATCGCTTCGATGCGCACAGCATGAGCGGCGAAGCGCTGACCACGACCTACTTCGGCGTCATCTATCGCGGCGTCGAGCTCGACGGGCCGTCGCACACGACGGAGAAGCTGGAGGAACCGCCGCCCACACCTCCCAATTTGGAACTTTTGGGACGAATCCAAGTGGGCGCTACTGCAGCGCACGTGTACACCGAGTGCGCGCGCATCTGGAATCCGATCCATACCGACATCGCCTATGCGAAGGCCGCCGGCCTGCCGGGTCTTATCCTGCACGGCACCGCGACATTGGCGCTATCGGTCTCCCGTCTACTGAGAGACTTTCCGGGAAAAGTCAGGCGCGTGCGCTGCCGCTTCGCCGGCATGGTGCTGATGCCGTCCACGCTCACGGTGCATGGCGCACGCAGTCCGGAGGCGATCGGTTTCGAGACGCGCAACGCGCAAGGCGAGGCGGTCATTACCCGTGGACAGCTTCTGCTAGAGTAGGCGCCCCATGATGCGAGCCACCAAGATTGTTGCCACGCTCGGTCCGTCGTCCTCGGACCCGGTCACGCTCGAGCGCATGATCCGCGCCGGCGTGGATGTCGTGCGCCTCAATTTCTCGCACGGCACCGCGCAGGATCACGAGAAGCGCGCCGCGCTCGTCAAGGAGCTCGCCGCGAAGACCGGGCGCACCGTGGCGATCATGTGCGACCTGCAGGGCCCGAAGATCCGCGTCGGCAAGTTCAAGGAAGGCAAGGTCATGCTCGAGAAAGGGCAGTCCTTCATCCTCGATGCCGACGTGGAGATGGGTGACGGCGAGCGCGCCGGCCTCGATTACAAGGAGCTGCCGCGCGACGTCGACGCCGGATCGCTGCTCCTTCTCGACGACGGCAAGATCGTGCTGGAAGTCACCAACGTGCGCGGCAGCGAAGTGCACACGCTCGTGCGCCACGGCGGCGTGCTGTCGAACAACAAGGGCATCAACCGCCAGGGCGGCGGGCTCACCGCGCCGGCCCTCACCGCGAAGGACATGGAGGACATCAAGACCGCGGCCAAGATCCAGGCCGACTACCTCGCGGTGTCCTTTCCCAAGACCGGCGCCGACATGTATATGGCGCGCGAGCTGATGCGCGCGGCCGGCGGCAAGGCGTTCCTCATCGCGAAGATCGAGCGCGCCGAAGCGGTGGGCGCGGAGGCGCTGCTCGACATCATGCGAGGCTCAGACGGCATCATGGTTGCGCGCGGCGACCTGGCGGTCGAAGTCGGCGACGCCTCCGTTCCGGCGCTGCAGAAAAAGATGATTCGCCTCGCGCGCGAGCAGAACAAGCTCACCATCACCGCGACGCAGATGATGGAATCGATGATCGCGAGCCCGGTGCCGACCCGCGCCGAGGTTTCCGACGTCGCGAACGCGGTCCTCGACGGCACGGATGCGGTGATGCTGTCGGCGGAAACGGCGAGCGGCAAGTATCCGGTGGAAGTGATCGAGGCGATGGACCGCATCTGCATCGAGGCCGAGCAGACGCAGCCGCTCAACCTCGAGCAGGATTTCCTCAACCGCGTCTTCACGCGCGTCGACCAGTCGATCGCCATGGCCGCGCTCTTCACCGCCTACCACCTCAAGGTGAAGTGCATCGCGTCGCTGACCGAATCGGGCTCGACCGCCTTGTGGATGAGCCGCCTCAACTCCGGCGTGCCGATCTACGCGCTCACCTCGCAGACCACGACGCGCTACCGCTGCGCGCTCTTCCGCGACGTGTTCCCGCTGATGGTGAAGTACATCGGCCATGATCGCGAAGAGCTGCTGCGCGAGGCCGAGCGGGTCCTGGTCGACAACAATGTCGTGAAGCGCGGCGAATTGATCGTGCTCACGATCGGCGAGCCGATCGGCAAGGCCGGCGGCACGAACACGATGAAGATCGTAAGGGTCGGGGAGCACCTGAAAGCATGAACATTCGATCCGAATTGGCCTCGCGCTTCGTCGACGTGCAGAACCTGCCGTGGGAGAAGACGCGCTATCCCGGCATCGAGCAGAAGACGCTGATGCTGGACAAGCAGACCGGCATGCTGACCGCGCTGATGCGCATGGCGCCCGGCGTGCGGCTGCCCGACCACGAGCACGTGAAGATCGAGCAGACCTACGTGCTGGAAGGCACGCTGCTCTGTCCGGAAGGCGAGTGCAAGGCGGGCCAGTTCGTCTGGCGTCCGGCCGGCAGCCGCCACGAGGCCTGGGCGGGACCGCAGGGCGGCGTCTTCCTCGCCATGTTCCAGGTGCCGAACAAGTTCTTCCAGCCCGACGGCCGCGTCACCGACTTCCTCGGCCGCGACTGGGAAGAAAACTGGGGCAGCCAGAAGCAGCAATGAATTCGGGGACGGAGCCCTATCTCTCCAAGGCTCTGTCCCGGATCTCAGGGTTCTGGCTTGTTTCGATATGCCTGCTGCTCGCCGCGTGCGGCGGCGTCCTCGTCCACCAGGTCGATTCGCCGTATTCGCACATCCGGGTCGTCGACTACGGCAGCCGGCGCGCCATGGTCTTCGACGACCAGTTCGTCCAGACGATGATCGACCTGAACGAGCCGCAGCGCCTGCAGCACGCCTACGCGCGCGCCATGATGTCGGGCCTCCTCTATGCGGACCGGCCCTCTTCGATCCTGCTGGTCGGGCTGGGCGGCGGCGCGTTCGTGCGCTTCCTGAATCACTATTTCCCGGACACGCGCCTCGACGCCGTCGAGCTCGATCCGGTCGTCGTCCAGGTGGCGCGCGATTATTTCGGCACCCAGGAAGGGCCGCGCACCCGCATCTTCACCGCGGATGGGCGCGATTTCCTGCAGCGCTCGTCCGAGCGCTACGACCTGATCCTGCTCGATGCGCATCTGCATCCGCGCGAGACGACCGACAGCACCGGCCATCCGCTCGGCATGCAGACCGAGGCCTTCTATCGCAGCCTTCACGAGCGCCTGAATCCCGGCGGCGTCGTGCTCTTCAACCTGCTCGAAGGCGACGATGCGCGCGCTTACGTGCCGCGCATTCGCTCTGCATTTGCCGGCACCGAAGTGCTGGCGTTGCCCGCGACGCGAAATCTCGTAGTGGTTGCCAGACCACACGGTCCGCTACCGGCCGAAGAAGTCCTGGCAAAGAGAGCGCGGGACCTGGATCGGCGCGGCGACTATGGGTTTACGTTCGAACAACTGCTGAAGCTGCGTCAGCGACCCTCATAGAGATCGCGGCCGGCAACCAGCGCGCGGATCTTTCCATCGGCAACATTGCGCGGCAGCATCCAGAAGCCGCAGTCCGGATGGATGTACTTGATGCGGCTCTTGCCCAGCAGCTTTTGCGCGCGCTCGATCGCGCGCGCGATGGCCGATGGCGATTCGATCTCGGT
>DATDCR010000603.1:0-27981 GCA_036524215.1 Burkholderiales bacterium | reverse complement strand
AGCCGCGCAGCCTGCAAGCCATGCTAGAGCGCGTGGTCGAGCGCACCTTCAACAGCGTGACCGTGGACGGCGATACCTCGACCAACGATTCGCTGATCCTGGCCGCAACGGCCCGCGGTCCGTCGGCCACGACGCGACGCGACCTGCTGAAGCTCGAGGCCGGCGTCGCCGATGTCGCGCGCCACCTCGCCCAGGCGATCGTGCGCGACGGCGAAGGGGCGACGAAGTTCGTCACCATCCAGATCGAGCGCGGCCGCAGCGTGGAAGAGTGCCGGCGCATCGCCTATTCCATCGCGCACTCGCCGCTGGTGAAGACGGCCTTTTTTGCCTCCGATCCGAACCTCGGCCGCATCCTCGCCGCGATCGGCAATGCCGGCATCGCCGGCCTCAACACCGACCTCGTCGATCTCTACATCGACGAGGTGCGCGTGGTGCTGCAGGGCGCCCGCGACCCTGCCTACCGCGAGGAGGACGCGGTGCGCGCGATGAAGCAGGCGGAGTTCAAGGTGCGCGCGGTCCTCAATCGCGGGCGCGCGCATGCCAGCGTGTGGACTTGCGACCTGTCGTTCGATTACGTGAAAATCAACGCCGAATACAGGACGTAAGTGAACAAGGAACTCGAAGAAGTCCTGCAGCGCTTGGGGGCGCTGCTGCCGCAGCCCGCGCCGGCCACCGACTGGTCCGCGAGCATCGCCTTCCGCTGGCGCGCGAGCGCGCGCCGCGGCGCCGCGCGAGGCGACGCGGGCTGGCTGCACCCGGTGCGCCAGGTGCATCGCATCCGGCTCGCCGACCTGCGCGGCATCGACAAGCAGATCGAGCGTGTCGAGCAGAACACCAGGCAGTTCCTCCACGGCCGGCCGGCGAACAACGTCCTGCTGACCGGCGCACGCGGCACCGGCAAGTCGTCCATCGTGAAGGGCCTGCTCAACAAGTATGCGAAGCAGGGGCTGCGGCTGATCGAAGTCGAGAAGAACGACCTCGTCGATCTGCCGCAGATCGTCGACCAGGTCGCGGCACGGCCGGAAAGGTTCCTCCTCTTCTGCGACGACCTGAGCTTCCATGGCGCCGAGGACGGCTATATCGCGCTCAAGGTGGCGCTCGACGGCTCGGTCTCCACGACCTCCGAGAACATGCTGATCTACGCCACCTCGAACCGCCGGCACCTGATGCCCGAATACATGGCCGAGAACCTCGAGACCAAGTACATCGGCGACGAGATCCATCCAGGCGAGACGGTCGAGGAAAAGATCTCCCTCTCCGAGCGATTCGGCCTTTGGGTCACCTTCTATCCCTTCGACCAGGACGAATATCTGGAGATCGTGGCCTACTGGCTGAAGACGCTCGGCGCCAAGTGGAACGATGCGGCGCGCGAGGAGGCCCTGCAGTGGTCGCTGCAGCGCGGCTCGCGCAGCGGTCGGGTGGCCTACCAGTTCGCGCGCGACTGGGCCGGTCGACATTCCAAAAAGTGATTGAGGTCGCGGCGGCCGTCATCGAGCGGCCCGATGGGCGTTTCCTCCTCGCCCAGCGCCCCGCGGGCAAGGTCTACGCCGGCTACTGGGAATTCCCCGGCGGAAAAGTCGAGCGCGGCGAGAGCGCCGAGCACGCGCTTTTTCGCGAGCTGCACGAGGAGCTCGGCATCGACGTCGAGTCCGCCTACCCCTGGATCACGCGCGAGCATGTCTACCCGCACGGCCATGTGCGGCTCAACTTCTTCCGTGTCACGCGCTGGCGCGGCGAGCCGCAGCCGCGCGAGGACCAGGCGATCGCCTGGCAGGCGCCGGATGCGCCGATCGCCGAGCCGATGCTGCCGGCGAACGCGCCGGTCCTTGCCTCGCTCGCGCTGCCGCACGAATACGCCATCACCGATGCGGGCAGGCTCGGCACGGCGCGGATGCTGAGCTTGCTGGAGCGGCGGCTGCAGCAGGGCCTGAAGCTCGTGCAAATCCGCGAGCCGAAGCTCGATGGCGCGGCGCGCGAGCTGTTCACGCAGCAAGCCGTCGGCCTGGCGCACCGCTATGGCTGCAAGGTGATGGTGAAGCGCGGCGATGGAGGCGATGGCATCCACTACACCAGCGCCGAGCTGATGCGCCTCGAGCGGCGGCCGGCGGGCAGGCTGGCGGCCGCTTCCTGCCATACGGCGGCCGAGCTTGAACGGGCGATGCGGCTGGATCTCGACTTTGTCGTGCTCGGCCCGGTGCTGGAGAAGGGCGACGCCAAGCCGCTTGGCTGGGAAGGCTTCGCCGCGCTCCTGCGCGGCGTCACGCTGCCGGTTTATGCGATTGGCGGCGTTGCCCTATCGAACATGGAGGCCGCGTGGCGCGCCGGCGCGCACGGCGTGGCGATGATCCGCGGCAGCTGGGCCTAGTTCTGCCCCGGGGGCTCGTCGTCCGGCTTTTTCTCGTCTTCCGCCGGCACGCGGTAGCTCTCGCTCGCCCACTCGCCGAGGTCGATCATCTTGCAGCGCTCGCTGCAGAACGGCCGCCATTTGTTCTGCGGCGAGTACGGCGCGAGCGTGCCGCAGCGGGGACACGGGGCCTGCTTTACAGATTGCAAAACGTGAGCTCGAAAGCGACGTCCCAGTCGGCAGTCTTGGTGCGGCTGTCCTCGCTCGCCTGGGAGAGAAAGCGGATGTTGAGCACGTACTTGTTGGCGCTGATCTCGGGCACGCAAGGCGTCGACGGATCGAGGCGCAGGCGCAGCATCTGCGCGCTCTTGCCGCCCAGCATCTGCTGAAACATGCCCTGCGGCGCGGTCACGCTCTGCGGCCGGCCGGACTCGCGCAGGATGCGAAGGATGATCGCCGAGCCGTCGCGCAGCGGGTGGAGCGGGCTGGTCCACGCCGCGAGCTGCCCGGTGCGCTCGTCGGCAGGACGGTGCAGCCAGTAGTGGTACGAAGGCAGGTCGAACTCGCACGCGCCGCCGGGAATGCCGGTGCGCTGCTTGATCGACATCAGCCAGTCGTTCTCGCGCAGGTACTGGCCGATCTTGCCCGTCATGGAGAAGAGCGCGGCGGAGGCCTGCTCGATGTCCCGCAGCACGCTGGAGAGCGCGTCCTCGGCGATTTCGGGGTTGTTGCGGAACGACAGCAGCACCTGCTTCTGGCGCTCGAGCTCCTGCAGCAGATCGGACTTGAGATCCGCGCGGCTCGAGACCTCGAGGATCTCGAACAGCGTAAGGAGCGCCATGTGATGGTCGTGCGGGTCGGTGCGGCCGATGAAATGCCGCGAGCGCTCGAACAGGTCTTCCAGCCGCAGCAGGGTGCGGATGCGCTCGTTCAGCGGGTATTCGTAAGTGATCACCGCGCGCTTGGCTTGACCGAAATGAGGGCCGGAAAAGTTGGGCGGATTCTGAGCGATTTGAGAGAGCAGCACAACTTACGGGTTCGCGCTCGGCGCCATCGCGACGTAGCGCTGGTGCAGCGCCGCCACCTGCGCGTGCAGCGCCTGCGGCGTCGTGCCATTGTCGATCACATCGTCGGCGGCGGCGAGTCTTTCGCTGCGCGACGCCTGGCTTGCCATGATGGCGCGGATTTGCGCCTCCGGGAGCCCGCTGCGCGCCCGCACGCGAGCGACCCGGACATCATCCGGGCAATCCACCACCAGCACCCGGTCGACACGGCGGCGGTAATCGCCCGATTCGATGAGCAGCGGTACCACGTAGACCACATAGCGGCCGGTCGCCTCGGCGATGCGCCGCTCGGCCGCTTCGCGGATCATCGGGTGCAGCAGCCGCTCGAGCGCCTGCTTCGCGGCGGGATCGGAGAACACGCGCTCCCGCATCGCGCTTCGGTCCATGGCGCCGTTCGCGGCGACGAAGGCCGGACCGAAAAGGCCACGGAGCGGGGCGATCGCAGCGCCGCCGGGCTGCGTGAGCTCGTGGGCGATGGCATCGGTGTCGACGACCGTGGCGCCGAGGCGAGCGAACTCCTGCGCCGCCATGCTCTTACCGCTGCCGATGCCCCCGGTAAGGCCGACGACGAAGCGTCTCACAGCAGCCTGGTCACAGCCGGTCGCTGTACCAGCGGATGATCGGCTCGCCCCAGTACAGCGCAATCAGCGCGGCGATCGCGATGTACGGGCCGAAATGGAAGCGGAAGCCGGCGTCCCAGCGGCCGCGTGCCGCGAACATCTGCAGCGCGCCGAACAGCAGGCCGACGAAGGAGGAAAGCAGGATCACGAGCGGCAGCATCTTCCAGCCGAGGAAGGCGCCGACCGCGGCATTCATCTTGAAGTCGCCATACCCCATTCCCTCCTTGCCGGTGAGGAGCTTGTAGCCCCAATACACCAGCCACAGCGAAAGGTAGCCGGCGATGGCACCGACCACGGCTTCGGGCAGCGGCACGAAGCCGCGGCCGAGATTCACGAGCAGCCCCACCCACAGCAGCGGCAGCGTGAGGTCGTCGGGCAGGAGGCCCGTCTCCTGGTCGATGAAGGCGAGCGCGATGGTGAACCAGACGAAAAGCGTGGCGCCGAGGGCGGTCAGCGTGGGGCCGAAGCGCCACGCCGAATACGCGGCGCCGATGCCGGCCAGAAGCTCCACGATCGGATAACGCGCGCTGATGCTGGCGCCGCAAGCCCTGCACTTGCCTTTGAGGAACGCCCAGCTGAGCAGCGGGACGTTTTCGAGCGCGCTGATGCCATGGCCGCAGGACGGGCAGCGCGACCGCGGCCGTATCAGGTTGAGCGGCGGCTCTTCCGGCGCGGGCTGGCCGGCCAGAGCGGCGCATTCGGCTCGCCACTCGCGCTCCATCATCTTTGGCAGCCGATGGATCACGACGTTCAGGAACGAGCCGACGCAAAGGCCGGCGATCAGCGCGACGGAAGAGAAAACGGCCGGCTCGGCGAGCCAACCCGCCGAGGTCATGATTTCAGACGGCCTGGCCCATCTTGAAGATCGGCAGGTACATGGCGATCACCATGCCGCCGATCAGGACGCCGAGCACCACCATGATCATCGGCTCCATCAGGGACGAGAGCGCTTCGACGGCGTCGTCCACTTCGGCCTCGTAGAAGTCGGCCACCTTGCTGAGCATCGAGTCGAGCGCGCCGGTTTCCTCGCCGATGGAGCACATCTGCAGCACCATCGTCGGGAATACGTTCGCGTTCTGCATCGCCACGGTGAGCGACGTGCCGGTCGACACTTCCTGCTGGATTTTCTTGGTCGCCTCAGCGTAGACGTAGTTGCCCGCTGCACCGCCGACGGAGTCGAGCGCCTCGACGAGCGGCACGCCGGCGGCGAACATGGTCGACAGGGTGCGCGTCCAGCGCGCGACGGTGGACTTGCGGATCAAGTCACCGAACACCGGCAGCTTCAGGCTGAAGCGGTCCATGAAGATCTGCACGGCGAGCGAGCGTTTCCACGACTCGAGGAAACCGTAGATGCCGCCGCCGACGACCGGGAAGATGATGTACCAGTAGGCGACGAACCAGTCGGACAAGGCCATCACGAACAACGTCGGAGCCGGCAAGTCGGCGCCGAACGCGGTGAACACCTGCTTGAAGGCCGGGATCACGAAAATCATGATCACCGCGGTGATGATGAACGCCACCGCGATGATCGCCGTCGGGTAGAAGAGCGCGCTCTTGATCTTCGCCTTGATGGCGAGGATTTTTTCCTGATAGGTGGCGAGGCGATCGAGCAGCGTCTCGAGAATGCCGGCCTGCTCGCCGGCCTGCACCAGGTTGCAGAACAGAGCATCGAAGTGCAGCGGGTACTTGCGGAAGGCGCTGGCGAGCGGCGAGCCGGTCTCGACATCGGTCTTGATCTCGAACAGCAGCTTCGCGACCGCGGGATTGCTCGCGCCCTTGCCGACGATGTCGAAGGACTGAAGCAGCGGCACGCCCGCCTTCATCATCGTCGCGAGCTGCCGCGTGAAGAGGCTGACATCTTTCTGCGTGACCTTGCCGCCGCCGCCCTTCTTCTGCTTCTTGACCTTCTGCACCATGATGCCTTGGCGGCGCAGCGTCGCATTGACGGCGGTCTCGCTCACGGCACGGATCTCGCCGCGGATGATCTTCCCGGCCTTGTCCTTGCCTTCCCACGAAAAAACGGATTCTTTCGGCCCTTTTGGTGCGGCCGCTACTGCTGCGGTTGCCATCTGAAACTCCCTAGAGACCCCGTCCCACTTCTGAGCGGGCATGATGCCCTCGGGGGCAGCCTTTGTAAAGCCTCAAGTTTCCGTTCTAAACCTCTGAGGGCTCTGTATTTTCTACATCGGCGACCGGCCGGAAAATTCGCACGGTTTTGACCGTGCGGCCCTGGGCGTGGACGATCTCCATAGGGACATCGCCGATCTTGATCGAGACATCGGCTTCCGGGATGTCCCGCAGGTACTCGACGATCAGGCCGTTGAGCGTCTTGGGACCGTCGGTCGGAAGCGACAGTCCCAGCGCGCGGTTCACCTCGCGCACCGGCATGGCCCCGTCCGCCGTGGCGGCGCCGGCGTCGTCCCAGGCGAGCGGCGCCGCGCTCGGCAGCGAGGTGGTGAACTTGCCGATGATCTCCTCGATGATGTCCTCGACGGTCAGGAGGCCCATCAGCTCGCCATATTCGTCGACCACCAGCGCGATGTGCTCGCGGTTTTCCTGGAAGTAGTGCAGCTGGTTGAGGACCGAGGTCGTCGAAGGGATGAAGTAAGGCTCGTCGAGCAGCGCGACGAGCGCGCGTTCCTCCAGCGCGCCGGCGTGCAAGGTGGCAAGGACCTTGCGCAGGTGCAGGATGCCGGCGAGGTCGCCTTCGTGGTTGCGGAACACCGGGATGCGCATGTGGTAGCTCGTGGCGAGCTGCCGGCCGACCACCTCCATGCCATCCTCGAGGCAGATCGACTCGATGCGCGCGCGCGGCACCATCACGTCCTGCACGGTGATGGCGCCGACGTCGAACAGGTTGACGAGGATCGAGAGGTGCTTCTTCGGCATGAAGGTCGACGATTCCAGGACCAGCGTGCGGATCTCTTCCGGGGAGAGCTTGACGTCCTCGGAGTCCTTGCCCGGGCGGATGCCGAGCAGCAATAACAGCGGCCGCGCGAACAGGTTGACGAACCAGGTGACGGGAACCAGCACCCACATCACCGGCTTGAGCACGTAGACGAGCAGGAGCGCGGTGCGCTCGGGATACGTGGCGCCGATGACTTTCGGCGTGATCTCGGAGAAGACGATGATCAGGAACGAGATCGCCAGCGTGCCGATCGCATACGCCATCTTGTCGTCGCCCAGCAGCCGCACCGCCACCAGGCTCGAGATGGTGCTCGAGGCCGCGACGACGAGCGTGTTGCCGATGAGGATGCCGCCGAGCAGGAGGTCGGTGCGCTTCAGCAGGTCCGCCACCATCAGCGCGCCGGGGTGGTCATGCGAAACGAGATGCTTCAGGCGATAGCGGTTGAATGCCATCATCGCCGTCTCGGCGATGGAGAAGAACGCGGAGAGCGCAAGCAGCACCCCCAGCGCGGCGAACATCCACGCGAGCGGGATGTTCTCCATCAGACCCGGTGGAGCAGGACTTCCAGGACGAAGCGGCTGCCGGGGTAGGCCAGCATCAGCACCACGAAGCCGGTCACCGTCCAGCGCAGCGCGGTGCGGCCGCGCCAGCCGTAGCGCCAGCGGCCAGCGAGCAGCATGCCGAAAATGGCCCACGAGAGAATGATGAAGATCGTCTTGTGCTCGAGGCGCATCGCGCGGCCGATGAAGGCTTCGGAGAACACCATGCCGAAGACCAGCGTCACGGTGAGCACGATGAACGCCGCGCCGATCAGCAGGAAGACCAGGCGCTCGAGCGACAGCAGCGGCGGCAGGCTGCCGAAGGCGCCATCCAGGCCCGGCGTGCCATGCAGCCGGTTTTCCACCTTGGCGATCAGCACGGCGTGCAAGGTCGCCACCGTGAACAGGCTGTAGGCGAGCATGCCGAAGATGAGGTGCAGACGGAACTCGAACGGCTCCGCGCTCGGCGTCAGGCGTCCTTCGAAGAACGCCGGCAGCGGCGCGCAGATGGCGGCGGCGAGGAAGACGAGCGAGTACACCGCCTCGATCGGATAGGCGAGTCCCTCCAGCCAGCAGATGGCCACCGCAAGAAACATCATCACCGACAGGGCCTGCGCGAAGCCGAAGCGCAGCTCGGGGGCGGCAAAGATCGCGTAGATCAGCCAGGCGTGGAGCGCGAGCGGCGGCAGGATGGCGAAGCGCTCCCACGGGCGCGCGCCGACGGCGACGGCCGCCCCGCGCCAGCGCGTGTTCCAGAAGTGCCAGGCCAGGACGAGGTACGCGAAGGACGCGACCCCGTGAATTACAATCTCGGGCACCTCTTCAGTCTATCACCTGAGGTTTCGAATCCCATGCTGGACACCCTGACCGCGCGGCTCGCCGGCATCGTCAAGCACATCCGCGGCGAGGCGCGCCTGACGGAGGCGAACATCCAGGCGGCGCTGCGCGAAGTGCGCATCGCATTGCTGGAAGCCGACGTGGCGCTTCCGGTGGTGAAGCATTTCATCGAGGCGGTGCGCGCCAAGGCGCTCGGCGCCGAAGTGGTCGGCAGCCTGACGCCGGGCCAGGCGCTCGTCGGTGTCGTGCATCGAGAGCTCGCCGCGCTGATGGGCGAGGCGAACGTGCCGCTCGATCTCGCCACGCAGCCGCCGGCCGTGATCCTGATGGCCGGCCTGCAGGGCTCGGGCAAGACGACGACCAGCGGCAAGCTCGCCCTCGCGCTGAAGAACGACAAGAAGAAGGTGGCGCTCGTCTCCGCCGACGTCTACCGGCCGGCCGCGATCGAGCAGCTGAAGACGGTTGCCGGCCAGGCGGGCGCCGAATGGATCCCGTCGGCGAGCTCGGACCGGCCGCTCGACATCGCCAGGCGGGCGATCGACTATGCGCGCGCCCATTACATGGACGTCCTCATCGTCGACACCGCGGGCCGGCTCGCCATCGACGAGGAAATGATGCGCGAGATCGCCGAGCTGCACGCCGTGCTGAAGCCCGTGGAGACGCTCTTCATCGTCGATGCGATGCAAGGCCAGGACGCGGTGAACGTGGCGCGGGCCTTCAACGAGCGGTTGCCGCTCACCGGGGTGATCCTCACCAAGCTCGATGGCGATTCGCGCGGCGGCGCCGCGCTGTCGGTGCGGCATGTCACCGGCAAGCCGATCAAGTTCGCCGGCGTGGGCGAGAAGCTCACCGGCCTGGAACCGTTCCATCCCGAGCGCATGGCGGCGCGCATCCTCGGCATGGGCGACATCCTGTCGCTGGTCGAGGAAGCGCATGCCAAGATCGACCTCGACCAGGCGAAGCGCGTCGCCGAGAAGGTGAAGAAGGGCAAGGGCTTCGACCTCGAGGACTTCAAGCAGCAGATCTCGCAGATGAAGAAGATGGGCGGCGTGGCCTCGCTGCTCGACAAGCTGCCGGCCCAGCTCGCCTCCCAGGTCGACCCGGCGAAGCTGCAGGACGACAAGCAGCTCAAGCGCATCGAGGGCATCATCAACGCCATGACGCCGCAGGAGCGCGCCAAGCCCGAGCTCATCAAAGCCTCGCGCAAGCGCCGCATCGCCTCCGGCGCCGGCGTGCCCGTCCAGGCCGTCAATCAGCTGCTCAGCCAGTTCGAGCAGATGCAGAAAATGATGAAGATGATGAAGGGCGGCAACCTGCAGCGCATGATGCGCAACATGAAGGGCATGCTGCCCGGCATGCGCTAGGGCGCGGCCGGCTTCAGCGGCGAAGCAACACGTCCATCTCGGCCGCGCTGCGGCCGTCGTTCATCGCCTTGCTCACCGCCACGCTGCGCGCGCGGTAATCGCGTGCCGCGGCGGCATCGCCGGCGGCCTCCGCGGCGCGCTCGAGCGCCGCAAGATCGGCGAGGATCTTGCGCGGATCGCCGAGCTCGCGGTCGAGCTCGAGTGCCTGCTTCAGCGCGTCGAGCGCGCCCGCCTGATCCCCCTGCAGGCTGCGCGCGCGCCCGATGGTGCGCAGGGCGTTGGCGGTCTCGGCGCGGCTGCCGCTCGAGCGCGAGCGTTCGGCCGCGGCCGCCGCGAGCTGGGCGGCGTCGCTGCCGTGACCGGACGCGAGCTCGACCTGCGCCCGTACATTGAGGATCGTCGGCGCATATTCGCAGCGCAGCTCGGGGCAGCGCCGCTCGGCCTGCCCCGCCCACACGGCCGCGGCGCCGAGGTTGCCCGAGGACAGGTCGAGGATGGCGCGGCGCAGCTCCGCTTGCAGCTTGCGCCGCTCGGAGAACGGCGTGCGCGGATCGTCGAGCACGGCGGAGAGCGCGGCGCGCGCTTCCGCGTCGCGTCCCAGCCATTGCTGCACGACCGACAGGTTGATCGCATTGGAGGCGATCGCATCGGCGTTCTCGAGCGAGGTGGCAAGGCGCAGCGCTTCCGCGTAGTGGCGCGCCGCCGCCGCGTAATCGCCGGCCTTCGACAGGGCCGCGGCACGGCTTTCCGCGTCGGCGAGGCGCGATTGCGCGACCGACGCGCTCTTCGGCGGCGTCGTGCAGGCGGCTGCCAGCGCGAAGAGCAGCAGGGCCGCGAGGACACGCATCAGCGCCGGCCGCCTTTCGACTGCGCCTCGAAGCTGTCGATCGGCAGCATGCCGTCGGCGTTTTCCTTGAACGAGTCGCTGAGCGGCCAGACGCGCTTCGCCGCGGTGAGGACGTCGCCCGCCTCGCGCGCCGCCGTCTCGCCATGGTCGAGCAATGGGCGCGCGCTCTTCAAGGTGAGCTGCGCTTCCTCGCCGGTCTTGCGCAGCTGCCCGGCCGCGGCGTCGATGGTTTCAATGCTCGCGGCGAGCTTGTCGGTCAGCACGGGAATCGAGCGCTCCATCGCGCCGGCGACGCGCTCGACCGAGCGCATGGTGGTGTCGGCCTGCAGGCCGAGCTCCGAGGTGGCGAAGGTCGCCTCCTTCAGCAGATCGCGCACGGCACGATGGGTGGCGGGCAGCTGCTCCACTTCCTTGCGCAAGCCGGCAAGGATCTGCGTGACGTCTTCGCCGGCGCGCGCAACCTGGGTCATCGCGGCCTTCACTTCGTTGAAGGCGGGAATCGCCTGGCGGCGGAAGTCGTCGACGATCTCCGAGATGCCGCGTGCCGGCTCGAACTGGATCTGCGCGCCTTCCGCAATCGGCTCCTTGCCCTCGCCGGGAATGATGTCGATCACGCTCGCGCCGATGACCCCGGCTTCACGGGCGTGCCGCGCGCGCGAGCCTTTCGGCAGGCGCGCCAGGTATTCGCTGACGATGGAGAGCTGCACGTCGACGCCGCCCTCGCTGAGCTGCATGTCGCTCACCGAGCCGATCGTGAAGCCGTGCAGCTTGACCGGCATGCCCTTGTTCAGGCCGAGGGCGTTGGGCGTGATGAAGTGCAGCGGCGACTGGTGCACGAACCAGCCCTGCTTGTAGGCGACGAGGCCGATGAACGAGGCGGCAAGCACGAGCGCGATCAGCAGGAACGCATTGACCTTCAGAAGCAGGCCCGAGAAGCGGCCGGCCGGGAGCGCGACTTTGCTGTTCATGCATCCTCCATCGTATCGACGTAGAGCACGGTGCCCGCAGGCTGATGGGCGCGGTACACCGTCTCGAAATGCCTCACATGCCGGCTTTCGGCCCGGCTCAAGCCGTCCTCGAGCCCGTCGAAGACCATCAGCTCGGGCGCCGAGACGAGCTGGCGCACGAACGAGGCGATCCTGCGTTCGAGCGTGCCGAGCTCATCGGGCAGCCGCAAGAGAAAGGTCGCCGGATCGAGGCCGAATGCGCTCAGCACCTCTGCCGAGAGCTCGGCCACGTCCTGCAGCGCCGGGCGGCCGTGGTAGGCCGCCGGCAGCGAGATGTTTTCCCAGGCGTTCAGGTTGGTGATCAGCCCGACGATCGGCGATACGGCGCCGACCCGCGCGCGCAGGCGCTCGCGCTGGCGCGGCTTGAGCGCGGCCGCCGGCTCGCCGAAGAGCTCGAGCTCTTCCTCCGGCTCGGGACGCACCTTGAGCACCGCCGTGACCAGATGCGCCTTCGCATCGTCGTCGGGAAGATGAAGATGCGTGACCGCCCCGCGCGGCACGGCGACCTGCACTTCGTGCCGCGGGGTCTTGCGCTCGTAGCGCACGGCGAGCTCGCTCACACGTTCGCCTTGACCAGGCCGAAGAAGAGGATGCCGAACACGATGTAGGCGAATACCGCGTTGATCATCAGCACCAGCATGGCGCTCTGCGTGACGGCGCGCGTCACGACCTTGGGCACGCCGTTCTGCGTGAAGTCCGGCGGATTGAGGCCGTGCCAGCAGCACACCGCCGCCACCGCATAGCCGAAGAGCAGGCTCTTGATGATCGAGTAGACGAAGTCGATCGGCGTGAAGAAATCGAACAGCCGTCCGGCGAGCTCCATGAAGGAGGTGTCGATGATGAACGGGCTGAAGACGAGGCCGCCGAACACCGCCAGGAACTGGATGTACAGGGTGAGCGCGGCGGTGGCGAGCATGATGCCCACGACGCGCGGCAGCACCAGGTAGTCGTAGACGTCGATACCGAGGTACTGCAGCGCGCGCGTCTGGCCGGAGACGCGCATCATCGCCATCTCGGCCGATACCGCCGTGCCGGTGCGCAGGATGACCACCACGGCGGCCGCGAGCGGACCGACCTCGCGAAAGACGAGCAGCAGCAGGATCTTCACCGCCAGGTCCACGTCCGCATCCAGCATGTCCATCATCACGGCGATGATCAACACGCCGAATCCGCATGCCCGCAGCACCACGCCGGTCGCCGCGGTGACGCCGGTGAAGTAAACCTGCCTGAGAAAGGACTCGAGGATCGGCGGCTTGCGCAAGTGCCCGACGCGCGCCGCCACATTGAGCGACAGCTGTATCCCGCCCTCGATCTCCCTTAGCGCCTGCAGCATCTTCCCCCCGCTTTTTATTGTCGCACTAGCAGGCGCGCCCCAGCGGCGCCGCGTCAGGCGATGTCAGGCCTGTCGAAAGACGGCGCTTTTTCCCGTATAATCCGCGCCTTTTCGCAGGTGCGGAGCATTCCCAAATGGTGGTAATTCGACTGCAGCGCGGCGGCGCCAACAAGCGCCCGTTCTACCACCTCGTGGTGGCGGACTCGCGGCGCGCGGCTTCCGGCAAGTTCCTGGAGCGCGTCGGCTTTTACGATCCGAAGGCGCCCGAAGGGCGCGAAGCGTTGCGCGTGAACATGGAGCGGGTAAAGCATTGGAAGGGCCGCGGCGCGCAGCTTTCGACCACGGCCGAGCGGCTCGTCAAGCAGTTTGCCAAAAAGGCCGCCTGATCGGCTGATCGGGATGGGCCGCGTCGCCGGCTCGTACGGCGTGCGCGGCTGGATCAAGGTGGCCCCGGGCGGCGGCGTGGACGCCGCGACGCTGGCGGGGGCGAAGCAATGGTGGATCGGCGAGCGTGCGCACGAGGTCGCCGAGGCGAAGGTGCATAGCGCCGCCGTGGTCGCGAGGCTGGTCGGCATCGAAAACCGCGAGCAGGCGCTGGAGTTGAAGGGCGCGGAGGTGTCGTTGGAGCGCACGACGCTGCCGCAGCCGGACGAAGGGGTCTACTACCTCGCAGACCTGGTCGGGCTGGAAGTGCTGAACGAGCAGGGCGAGCGTCTGGGCCGGATCGCCCGGCTGTTTTCGAACGGCGCGCAGGATGTGATGGAGCTCACGGGCGAGCGTACGCGGCTCATCCCGTGGGTCGCGGCGATCGTGAAGCACGTCGACCTCGCCGCAGGACAGGTGGTGGTGGCATGGAACGCGCAATGGTGATGCCGCCGTGACGTGGCGAGTGGACGTGGTCACGCTTTTCCCGCAGATGTTCGCGGCGGTGACGGAAAGCGGCATCACGAGCCGGGCCTTGCAGCTGGGCCTGTGGCGGCTGAAGACGTGGAATCCGCGCGATTTCACGACGGACAATTACCGGACGGTCGATGACCGCCCGTATGGCGGCGGGCCGGGCATGGTGATGCTGGCCGAGCCGCTCGAGAAGGCGCTGGACGCGGTGCGAGCCGCAGGCGGGGGCAGGGTGCTGTACCTGTCGCCGCAGGGAAAGAGGCTGGATCACCGCAAGGTGATGGCGCTGGCGAACGAAACCGCGCCGACCTTGCTGTGCGGGCGGTATGAGGGCGTGGACGAGCGTTTGTTGAGCCGCAGGGTGGACGAGGAGCTTTCCATCGGCGACTTCGTCCTCTCCGGCGGCGAGCTGGCGGCGATGGCGCTGATCGATGCGTGCGTGCGGCAGCTGCCCGGCGCGCTCGGCGACGATCAGTCGGCGCTGGAAGAGTCGTTTGCCGATGGCCTGCTCGACTGCCCGCACTACACGCGGCCGGAGGTATGGCCGGAAAATGAGCACGGCTCGCGCGTGCCGGAGGTGCTGCTGTCGGGGCACCATGCCAACATCCGGCGCTGGCGGCTGAAGCAGGCGCTGGGGCGCACCTGGCTCAGGCGGCCCGAGCTGCTGCAGGCGAGGGCGCTGAGCGCGGAAGAGAAGGTATTGCTGGCGGAATTCCAGCGAGAACACGGGAGTTAGTGACATGGACCTCATCAAGACGATCGAGCAGGAAGAAATCAAGCGGCTGGGCCGGCAGATTCCGGATTTCGCGCCGGGTGACACCGTGCTCGTCAACGTGAACGTGGTCGAAGGCGAGCGCAAGCGCGTGCAGGCCTTCGAGGGCATGGTGATCGCCAAGCGCAATCGCGGCCTCAATTCCTCCTTCATCGTGCGCAAGATCTCGTCGGGCGAGGGCGTCGAGCGCACGTTCCAGACCTATTCGCCGCTGATCGCCTCGATCGAGGTGAAGCGCAAGGGCGACGTGCGCCGTGCCAAGCTCTACTACCTGCGCGCGCGCTCCGGCAAGTCGGCTCGCATTCGCGAGAAGACGGGCGGCGCCGAGGGCGAGCCGCAAGAGTAAAGAAGTAGAATCGGGCCCATGCGCAGAGACATCGCTGCCATCAGCCCGATCACCGAGATCATCAGCGAGGTCCGCGCCGGGCGCATCGTCATCCTGGTCGACGACGAGGACCGCGAGAACGAGGGCGACCTCGTCTTCGCCGCGGATTTCGTCTCCGCCGACAAGATCAACTTCCTCGCGCGGCATGGGCGCGGCCTCATCTGCATGCCGGTCACCGAGGCGCATGCCGCACGCCTCGGGCTGCGCCCGATGGTCGAGCAGAATCGCTCGCGCCACGGCACCAATTTCACGGTTTCGATCGAAGCGGCCGAAGGCATCGCCACCGGCATCTCGGCGCACGACCGCGCCCTCACCATCAAGGTCGCCGCGGCCCCCGACGCCAAGCCCGACGACATCGTGCAGCCGGGGCACGTGTTTCCGCTGATTGCCCAGCCGGGCGGCGTGCTGGTTCGCGCCGGCCACACCGAAGCCTGCTGCGATCTCGCGCGGCTTGCCGGCCTGACGCCCGCCGCGGTGCTGTGCGAGATCATGCGCGACGACGGCACGATGGCGCGGCTGCCGGACCTGGTGCAGTTCGCTGCCGAGCATCAGCTCAGGATCGGCACCATCGCCGACCTGATCGAGTACCGCAGCCGCAACGAGTCGCTCGTGCAGCGCGCGCTCGAGCGCGAGCTCGACACGGCGTGGGGACGCTTCCATCTGATCGCCTACCGCGATCTCGCCCTGGGCTCGATGCATCTCGCGCTCGTCGCCGGCACGCCGACCCCGGACAAGGAATCCCTGGTGCGGGTGCACGAGCCGCTTTCCATCGTCGACCTGCTGGATGTCGGGCCCGGTACCCATTCCTGGGGCGTGGGCGAAGCGCTGGCGGCAATTCGCAAGGCCGGCACCGGCGTGCTGGTCCTTCTCAATTGCACCCAGGGGGACGAGGCGCTCGAAGCCCGGCTGCTCGACGCCCGGCCGCGCGCCGGAGGCACCATGGATCTTCGCGTGTACGGCATCGGCGCGCAGATCCTGCGCGACCTCGGCGTCGGGCGCATGCGCCTCATGGCGGCGCCGCGCAAGATGCCGAGCATGGCCGGCTTCGGCCTCGAGGTGACGGGCTACGTCACGCGCGGCCAGCTCGGCTCGTGAGGTAGACGGTGCGCCTGGGCATCGTGGCGAGCCGGTTCAACGAGGCGCTGTGCGCGCGCTTGCTCGAGCGCGCCGAGCAGGAAGCGAAGAAGCTCGGCGCCGAGACCTCGGTGGTCTCGGTGCCCGGCGCGCTCGAGATCCCGCTCGCGCTGCAGTGGCTCGCGCAGAGCGGCCGCTTCGACGCGCTGGTCGCGATCGGCGCCGTCATCCGCGGCGACACCTACCATTTTGAAGTCGTGTCGAATGAATCGGCGCGCGGCGTGATGGAGGTCGCGCTCGAATGCGGCCTGCCGATCGCAAACGGCATCCTCACGACCGACGACGACGCGCAGGCCGAAGCGCGCCTCGACAAGGGCGCGGAGGCGGTGCGGGTTGCCGTCGAGATGGCCGCCTTGAGGAAGAAATTGCATGAAGACCGCTAGGCGCCAGTCGCGCGAGATCGCCCTGCAGGCGCTCTATGCCTGGCAGATCTCGGGCGGCGATCCGATGGAACAGGCGCGCAGCCTCGAGGACTTCGACAAGGGCGACCGCCGCTTCATCGAATCGCTGGTGCAGGGCGTGCGCGACCGCGTCGACGAGCTGCGCCTGCTCATCACGCCGCATCTGGACCGCGATTTCGCCCGGCTGTCGCCGGTCGAGCGCTCCATCCTCTACATCGGCACCTTCGAGCTTTGCGCGCATCCGCAGACGCCCTTCAAGGTGATCGTCAACGAAGCCGTCGAGCTCGGCAAGAGCTTCGGCGGCGCTGAAGGCCACCGCTTCGTCAACGGCGTGCTCGAGAAGATCGCCGCCAAGCTGCGGCCGCAAGAGGTCGCGCGGGCGCGCGCCTCACTTAACTGAGCCCGCCTGAACGAGTTCGAGCTCATCGGCAGGTTCTTCGCGCGCGCCCCGCGCCGCGCGCTCCTCGGCGTGGGCGACGATTGCGCGCTGCTGCGGCCGAACGCCGGCCTCGAGCTCGCCGTGACCACCGACATGCTGGTCGAAGGCCGCCATTTCGCCGCCGACGCCGAGCCGCGTGCGCTCGGCCACAAGTCTCTCGCCGTCAACCTTTCGGACCTGGCGGCCATGGGCGCGGCGCCGCGCTGGGCGCTGCTCTCGATCGCCCTGCCGGCGATCGACGAAGCCTGGCTGGAGCGCTTCTCGGCCGGACTGTTCGCGCTCGCGGAGCGCTACGGCGTCGAGCTGGTGGGCGGCGACACGACGCGCTCGGCGCTGCGCACCATCAATATCGTGGCCCTCGGCGAAGTGCCTGCCGGCGTGGCGCTCTACCGCAGCGGCGCGCGCGCGGGCGACGATATCTGGGTGTCGGGTGAGCTGGGCGGCGCCGCGCTCGCGCTGCAGCGGCCAGAGCTGCCGGAAGTTGCGCGCCGCCTGCATGAGCCGGAGCCGCGCGTCGAGCTCGGCGAGCGCCTGCGCGGCATCGCGCGCGCGGCAATCGACGTTTCGGACGGCCTGATCGGCGATCTCGGTCATATCCTCGAGCGCTCCGAGGTCGGCGCCGTGATCGAATACGAGCGCATTCCGCGGCCAGCGGTGCTGTCCTCATTGAAGGAGCTGCAGCTCGAGCGCGACTGCGTGCTCTCCGGCGGCGACGATTACGAGCTCGTCTTTACGGCGACGGTCGAGAAGCGCGCCACGCTCGAAGCGCTGTCGAAGGAGCTCGGCATCGGCCTTAGCCGCATCGGCTCGATCCGGGCGGGCGCGCGCGAGCTGATCGTGCTGGATGGCGCCGGCCAGCCGATCAGCTACCGCGGCGGCTACGACCATTTCCGCGACGCGCCGTGATCGCCGCCCGGCCTTCGCCGGCCTTCGCTTTTTCGCACCCTGCGCACGCGATCGCGCTCGGCTTCGGCGCCGGGCTGTCACCGGTCGCACCGGGAACCGCCGGCACGCTGGTCGCGTGGCCGATCGGCTGGCTGATGGGCGGCGTGCTGTCGCCGCTCGCCTTCATCGTCACGCTCGGCTTGCTGTTCATCATCGGGATCTGGGCCTGCACGCTCACCGGACGCAGGCTCGGCGTCGACGATCACGGCGGCATGGTGTGGGACGAGATGGTGGCTTTCCTCCTCGTGCTCGCCATCGTGCCGCGCGATGTGCGCTGGCAGCTCGCCGCCTTCGTGCTTTTCCGCGCCTTTGACGTGCTCAAGCCGCAGCCCATCCGCTGGTTCGAGCAGCGCTACCACGGCGGCTTCGGCGTGATGCTCGACGACATCCTGGCCGCCGGCTACACGCTCGTGGTGCTCGCCGTCGCGAAGCGGGTCCTCGGTTGGTAGCGCTGGCGGAAAAGGTTGCCGAGCGGCTGCTGGCGAGCCACGCCACGCTCGCGGCGGCGGAATCCTGCACCGGCGGCTGGGTCGCGCAGGCGCTCACGGCCGTGGCGGGCTCTTCCGCCTGGTTCGAACGGGGCTTCGTTACCTACTCGAACGCCGCCAAGGAAGAGATGCTGGGCGTGCGGCGGGAAACGCTCGAGCGCCATGGCGCCGTGAGCGAGGAAACCGCGCGCGAGATGGCGCTCGGCGCGCTGGCGCGCAGCCATGCGAGCCTGGCCCTTGCGATCACCGGCATCGCGGGCCCCTCCGGCGGGACCGCGCAGAAGCCGGTCGGGACCGTCTGCTTTGCCTGGGCGGGCGCAAAATTGCAGGCCTGCGCGGAGACCCACCGCTTTGCGGGCGATCGCGAGGCAGTCCGCCGCCAATCGGTGGAGCATTCGCTGAAAAGATTGCTGGAACTTCTTGACGGGCGCTGAGCTCGTCCCTACATAGAGCCATGGCTTCCATTCGCGCCGCCGCTGTCGCGGGCACGTTCTACCCGGGCGAGCCCGGCGCGCTCGCCGCCGAGCTCGACGAGCTCCTCGGCGCGGGCGCGGAACCCTCGCCGCGACTGGGGTTTCCCAAGGCGTTGATCGTGCCGCACGCCGGCTACATCTATTCCGGCCCGGTCGCCGCGCGCGCCTACGAGGCGCTCGGCCCGGCGCGCGGCATCGTGCGCCGGGTCGTCATGCTCGGGCCGGTGCATCGGGTTGCGGTCCGCGGCCTCGCCGTGCCGACGGACGAGGCCTTCGCCACCCCGCTCGGCAGCGTGCGCATCGATCACGAGCTTCTCGCGCAAGCGCGCAGGCTGCCGCAAGTGGTCGTGAGCGACATCGCTCACCTGCAGGAGCATGCGCTCGAGGTGCAGCTGCCCTTCCTGCAGCGCCAGCTCGGCGAGTTCACCCTCGCGCCCTTCGCCGTCGGCATGGCGAGCGTCGAAGAGGTGGCGCAGGTGATCGACACGCTGTGGGGCGGTACCGAAACGCTGATCGTCATCTCGACCGATCTCTCGCATTACCATCCCTACGCCGAAGCGCGGCAGATCGATGGCGGCACCGTGAGGCGCATCGCCGATTTCGCCACCGATCTCGATCACGAAGAAGCCTGCGGCGCCACCCCGCTGAACGGGTTTCTGCGCACGGCCAGGAAGCGCGGTCTCGCGATCAAGCTCATGGCGGCCTGCAATTCGGGCGATACGGCGGGCGGCAAGGGCCAGGTCGTGGGCTACTCGTCTTTCGCGCTCTACGAGCCGGGCGGCGAAGTTGCGCTGCCGGCGGCGGGCAGCACCCTGCTCGGCATTGCGCGCGCCGCCATCGAAGCGAAGCTCTTTGGCAGCGCGAGAAGCTTCGAGGCGCCATGGCTGGAGCAAGCCGGGGCCACATTCGTCACGCTCACTCGCGACGGCGAGCTGCGCGGCTGCATCGGCAGCCTGCAGGCCGCGCGGCCGCTGCGGGCCGACGTGGCCGAAAACGCGGTCGCCGCGGCGTTGGGCGATCCGCGCTTTCCCCCCGTCACCGCGGCGGAGTGGCCGGGCGTACGCGTCGAGGTATCGCTCCTCTCCCAGCCCAAACCGCTTTCCTTTTCCGACGAAGCCGACCTGCTCGAGCAGATCCAGCCCGGCGAGGACGGCCTGATCCTGGAAGCGGATGGACGCCGCGCCACCTTCCTGCCGCAGGTGTGGGAAAGCATCCCGGACAAGCGCCTTTTCCTGCGCGAGCTGGCACGCAAGGCCGGCCTGGCCGCCGATGTGCGGCTCGCACGCTGCCGCATCTCGCGCTATCGGGTGATGAAATGGAAGGAATGAGCCATCCCGGCCGCTGGTGGCATGCGCTGGAGGACGGGCGCGTGCAGTGCGACCTGTGCCCGCGCGACTGCAAGCTCCATGAGGGGCAGCGCGGCCTTTGCTTCGTGCGCAAGATGGAAGGCGGCCGCATGGTGCTCACCACCTATGGCCGCTCGTCCGGTTTCTGCATCGATCCGATCGAGAAGAAGCCGCTCAACCACTTCTACCCGGGCTCGAGCATCCTTTCCTTCGGCACCGCGGGCTGCAATCTGGCGTGCAAGTTCTGCCAGAACTGGGACATCTCCAAGTCGCGCGAGATGGACCGCCTGCAGGACGAGGCGAGCCCCGAAGCCATCGCAGCGGCGGCCGTGAGGCTGGGCTGCAAGTCGGTCGCCTTCACTTACAACGACCCGGTGATCTTCGCCGAGTACGCGATGGATATCGCGGACGCGTGCCACGCCAAGGGGGTGAACGCGGTCGCCGTGACGGCGGGGTACATCCACGAGCAGGCGCGTCGCGAGTTCTACGCCAAGATGGACGCGGCGAACGTCGACCTGAAGGCGTTCACCGACGATTTTTATTTCAAGGTCTGCGGCGGGCGCCTGCAGCCGGTGCTCGACACGCTGGTCTACCTGGTCAAGGAGACGAAGGTCTGGACCGAGATCACCACGCTGCTCATCCCCGGCAAGAACGACTCGGAAGAGGAGCTCAACGCCCAGTGCAAGTGGATCCGCAAGAATCTCGGGCCGGACGTGCCGCTGCATTTCACGGCGTACCACCCCGATTGGAAGATGACGGACATACCGGCCACGCCGGCGCGGACGCTCACTCGCGCGCGCGAAATCGCCCAACTCGCGGGCTTGAATTACGTCTATACCGGCAACGTGCACGACGCGGCGGGCGGCTCGACCTACTGCCCTTCATGCGAGAAAGCGCTGATCGGCCGCGACTGGTATCGCATCGACGAGTATCACGTCACCGCGGAAGGTCGTTGCGAGTTCTGCCGCGCGCCCATCGCCGGGCGCTTCGGCAAGTTCGAGCCGCCTTTCGGCCCGCGCCGCATCCCGGTGCGGCTAGCCGCCCTGACCAGCTGATGCGCGCTTGAAAGGGTTCTCGGAGGCCTGCGAACGCAACCGCGGGCCGATCCTCGAGGTCCTGCAACGCATCTTTGCTGACCGCAGCCGCGTGCTCGAGATCGGCTCGGGCACCGGCCAGCACGCCGCGTATTTCGCGCCCGAGCTGCCGCAGCTCGTCTGGCAGACGAGCGACGTCGCCGGCAACTTGGCCGGCATCCGCGAGTGGATGAGCGCGCCGCCGCCCATCGAGCTGGATGTCGAGCGCCCTTTTCCCGCCGTCGAGGCGGACGCCGTGTTCTCCGCCAACACCTGCCACATCCTGTCATGGCCGCAAGTCGAGCGCATGTTCGCCGGCATCGGCGCCCTGCTGCCGCCGGGCGGCCTGCTGGCCGTGTACGGGCCGTTCAATTACGGCGGGAAATACACGTCCGAAAGCAATGCGGCCTTCGACGCCTGGCTGCGCGCACGCGATCCTGCAAGCGGGCTGCGCGACGCGGAATCGATCATCGCGCTCGCCGATCGGCACGGCCTGCAATTGGTGGAAGACAATGCGATGCCGGCGAATAATCGGCTGCTCGTCTGGAGGAGGAGATCGTGAGCGAACGCTTCGATGCCATCGTCATCGGCGCCGGGCAGGCGGCGCCGGCGCTCTGCGCGCGGCTCGACAAGGAAGGCCTGAAGACCGCGCTGATCGAGCGCAAGCTGCTTGGCGGGACCTGCGTCAACACCGGATGCATCCCGACGAAGACGATGATCGCGAGCGCGCGCGCCGCGCATCTTGCCCGCCGCGGCGAGGAATTCGGGTTTCAATCGAAGAGAATTCAAGTCGACATGCAGGCGGTGAAGCGGCGCAAGGATCGCGTCGTGCGCCAGTCGATACGCGGATTGAAGGAATGGCTGGGCGCAATGAAGCACGTGTCGCTGATCCACGGCCACGCGCGATTCACCGGCCCGCGGCGCGTGAAGGTCAACGGCCGCAGCCTCGAGGCCGAGCGCATCTTCCTCGACGTAGGCGCGCGCGCGTCGGTTCCCGAGCTGCCGGGCCTGAAAGAGCTGCCGTACTTCGACAACAGCAGCATCATGGCGGTCGACTTCACGCCACGGCACCTGGTCATCGTCGGCGGCAGCTACATCGGCCTCGAATTCGCGCAGATGTATCGCCGCTTCGGATCTCAGGTCACCGTCGTCGAGAAAGGCGCCAAGCTGCTGCCGCGCGAGGATGACGACGTCGCCGCCGAGATCGCCGCCATCCTCGAGCGCGAGGAGATCGCGATTCGTACGCAAGCGGAGTGCATGGCGCTGCGCGGGAAGGGACGCAACATCGAGGTGCGGCTGGACTGCAAGCGCGGTCGCAAGGTCGCCGAGGGCAGCCACGTGCTGCTCGCCGTGGGCCGCACGCCGAACACGCGGGACCTCGGCCTGGAGGCGGCCGGCGTAGAGCTGGACGAGCGCGGCCACATCAAGGTCGACGACGAATGCCGCACCAGCGCGAGCGGCATCTGGGCGCTCGGCGAGTGCAATGGCCGCGGCGCGTTCACGCATACCTCCTACAACGACTACGAGATCGTTGCCGCGAACCTGTTCGATGGCGAGCGCCGTCGCATCTCGGAGCGCATCCAGACCTACGCGCTGTTCATCGACCCGCCGCTCGGGCGCGCGGGAATGAGCGAGGCCGAGGCGCGCAAGAGCGGGAAGAAGGTGCTGGTCGGCAAGATGCCCATGAACCGCGTCGGCCGCGCGCGCGAGACAAGCGAGACGCAGGGCTTCATGAAGGTGCTGGTCGACGCCGATTCGAAGGAGCTGCTCGGCGCCGCGCTCCTCGGCCTGAACGGCGACGAGGTGGTGCACTCGCTGCTCGACGTGATGTACGCGAAGAAGCCTTACACCACCATCCAGCGCGCCATGCATATCCACCCGACGGTGAGCGAGCTGGTCCCGACGCTGCTCGGCCAGCTCAAGCCCCTGCCGCCGGGCGGTTGACGCAGATCAAGGGCGGCGCGGCGCGCGCCGATTAGCGTCCGGCAATGCGTGCCCATTGGGGGGACCTGTGGGGAGGGCTCGCTGCAATGCTGGTCGCCGTGCCATCGGCGATCGCATTCGGCGTCACGGTCTTTGCGCCGCTCGGCGCGGGCTACGCGGGGCAGGGCGCCATTGCCGGCATGCTGGGCGCAGCCGCGCTCGGTCTCGTTGCAGCGGCCCTGGGCGGCGCGCCCCGCCTGGTCAGCGCGCCCTGTGCACCGGCGGCCGCGGTGCTGGCGGCCTTCGCGCTCGAAACGGCCCAGGGCGGCATCGCGCCCGACGAGGCGCTGATCCTCCTCACGCTGGTCGGGCTCCTTTGCGGCGTGCTGCAGGTGGTGTTCGGCGCCCTCGGGCTGGGACGACTCATCAAGTACATGCCGTACCCCGTGGTGAGCGGATACCTGAGCGGCGTCGGCCTCATCATCCTGGCGAGCCAGATACCGAAATTCCTCGGCAGCGGCGGCGCGAAGCCGTTGTGGCTCGCCATGACTACGCCGAGCGCCTGGGCCTGGCAGGCGATCCTCGTCGGCAGCGTCACCGCGGCGGTGATGACGCTGGCGCCTCGCCTGACCAAGGTGTTGCCCGGCCCGGTGCTCGGCATCGCGGCCGGCGTGCTCACCTATCTCGCGCTCGGGCTGGCGGACAGCTCGCTCTGGCAGGTGCGCGGCAATCCGCTCCTGGTGGGCGAGCTCTCCGGTACCGAAAGCGGCCTCGGCGAGGCGATGAGCGCGCGCTGGCAGGCCATCAGCCGCGTGCGCTTCGACACGCTAAGCGCGGTGCTCGTACCGAGCCTCACGCTCGCCGTGCTCCTGTCGATCGACACGCTCAAGACCTGCGTCGTCACCGACGCGCTGACGCGCTCGCGCCACCAGTCCAACCGCGAGCTGATCGGCCAGGGCTGCGGCAACGTCGCCGCCGGGCTGGTCGGCGGCATGCAGGGCGCGGGACAGATGGGCGCCACGCTCGTCAACCTGGCCGGCGGCGCCCAGACGCGCGTCTCGGGCATGATCGAGGGCGTCCTCGCGCTCGCCGCTTTCCTGGTCCTCGCGCCGCTCATCGCCTGGGTGCCGATCGCCTCCCTCGCCGCGATCCTGATCGTGATCGCGCTGCGCATGATCGATTGGCACAGCCTGCGCATGCTGCGCTCGCGCAGCACCGCGCTCGACTTCGTCGTCATCGCGGCCGTCATCGTGGTGGCCGAGACCGTCGGCCTGGTGGCGGCTTCCGCCACCGGCGTCGGGCTCGCGGTGCTGCTCTTCATCCGCGAGCAGACGCGCGGCTCGATCCTGCACCGCAAGTCCTACGGCTACCAGATGTTCTCCAAGCAGATGCGCCTGCCCGAGGAGCGCCACCTGCTCGAGACGCACGGCGAGCGCTCGGTGATCCTCGAGCTGCAGGGCAGTCTCTTCTTCGGCACCGCGGACCAGCTCTACACGCTGCTCGAGCCGGAGCTCAAGACGCGCAGCTACGTCATCCTCGACATGCGGCGGGTGCAGTCGATCGACGTCACGGCGGCGCACGTGCTGCAGCTGATGGAGGAGGCGCTGCGCGAGCGCAAGGCCTACCTCATCTTCAGCCAGCTGCCCAAGCACCTGCCGAGCGGGCAGGACATGAGCGGCTATTTCGGCGAGGTCGGCCTGATGCGCCCGGAGCGCCACGCCCTCAGCTTCGAGGAGCTCGACGCGGCGCTCGAGTGGGTGGAGAACCGCATCATCGACGAGGCGCGCCTCGAGCGCGTCAGCCCGAAGCCGCTCGACCTGCAGGAGATCGATCTGTTCGGCGGCCGCAAGCCCGAGACGGTGGCGGCGCTCGAGGCGTGCATGGAGCCGCGCGCGCTGAAGGACGGCGAGGCGCTCTTCCGGCGCGGCGATACGGGGCACGAGCTGTTCCTGATCCGCAAGGGCGCGGTGCGCATCGTGCTGCCGATCCAGGACGGGCAGGGCCACCACCTCGCCACGTTCGGGCGCGGCGATTTCTTCGGCGAAATGTCGTTCCTCGATCGCGAGCCGCGCTCCGCCGACGCCATCGCGTCGGGCGACACCGAGCTCTACGTGCTGACGCGCGAGCGCTTCGACCAGTTTGCGGCCGACCACAAGCGCATCGCGCTCAATCTGCTCGAGGGGCTTGCCCGCTCGCTCGCCATCCGCCTGCGCTACACGAACAGCGAGCTACGCCTGCTCCAGGCCGCGTGAAGCAGCCTCGACTTCAGGCCGCGTAAGTCAGTCCTTCATCAGCAGGTGCATGAGCGAGGAGGTGTCCCAGCGCTTGCCGCCGCGCGCCTGGATGTGCGCGTAGAACTGGTCGACCAGCGCGGCGACGGGCAGGCGGGCGCCGTTGCGGCGCGCTTCCTCGAGGCAGATGCCGAGGTCCTTGCGCATCCAGTCCACCGCGAAGCCGAAGCCGTCGAACTTCACCTCGTTCATCTGCTTCCAGCGGTTTTCCATCTGCCAGGACTGCGCCGCGCCTTTCGAGATCACGGCGATGACCTTCTCGACGTCGAGGCCGGCCCGCTTGGCGAAGGCGAGTCCCTCGCCCAGGCCCTGCACCAGCCCCGCGATGCAGATCTGGTTCACCATCTTGGTGAGCTGCCCGGCGCCCGGCCCGCCGATCAGCGCGGCCATCTTCGCGTAGACGTCGATCACCGGCTTCGCCTTGTCGAAGTCTTGCGCCTCGCCGCCGCACATGATGCCGAGCTGGCCATTGACCGCGCCGGCCTGCCCGCCGGACACCGGCGCGTCGACGAAGCCGATGCCGCGTTTCTTCGCTTCCTCGAAGATCTCGCGCGCGACGACCGCGGAGGCGGTCGTGTGATCGACCAGGATGGCGCCCTTCTTCATGCCGGCGAGCGCGCCGTTGTCGCCATAGACGACCGAGCGCACGTCGTCGTCGTTGCCGACGCACATCATCACGAAGTCGCAGTCCTTGGCCGCTTCGCGCGGCGTCGCGGCATGTCTTGCGCCGTACTCCTTCGCCCACTGCTGCGCCTTCGCGGCCGTGCGGTTGTAGACCGTGACGTCGTGACCGCCTTTCTTCACCAGGTGCCCCGCCATCGGGTAGCCCATGACGCCCAGACCGAGGAACGCGACCTTCGCCATCGTTTTGTCTCCTAACGGATTTTTTGCAGTTGACAGGGGCCGGTCAACGGTTTCACAATCATGGACGTTTATACAGTATCCGGTGTTGGCCCAGCCCGAGCTGCCGTAGATGCCAACCTTAGAAAAAGAGGTACAGCATGGATGACAACAAGTCTAAGGCATTAGCCGCCGCGCTCTCGCAGATCGAGAAGCAGTTCGGCAAGGGCTCGATCATGAAGATGGACGACGCGGCCATCAAGGATATCGAAACGGTGTCCACCGGCTCGCTCGGGCTGGACATCGCCCTCGGCGTCGGCGGCCTGCCGCGGGGCAGGGTGGTGGAGATCTACGGCCCGGAGTCCTCGGGCAAGACGACCCTCACGCTGCAGGTCATCGCCGAGATGCAGAAGGTCGGCGGCACCGCCGCCTTCATCGATGCGGAGAACGCGCTCGACATTTCCTACGCCGCCAAGCTCGGCGTGAAGACCGAGGACCTGCTGATCTCGCAGCCCGACACCGGCGAGCAGGCGCTCGAGATCGCCGACATGCTGGTGCGCTCCGGCGCCGTGGACGTGATCGTGGTCGACTCCGTGGCGGCGCTCACGCCGAAGGCGGAGATCGAGGGCGAGATGGGCGAACCGCAGATGGGCCTGCAGGCGCGCCTCATGAGCCAGGCGCTGCGCAAGCTCACCGCCAACATCAAGCGCACCAATACGCTGGTCATCTTCATCAACCAGATCCGCATGAAGATCGGCGTCATGTTCGGCAACCCCGAGACCACCACGGGCGGCAACGCGCTCAAGTTCTACGCCTCGGTGCGCATGGACATCCGCCGCATCGGCTCGATCAAGAAGGGTGACGAGGTGATCGGCTCCGAGACGCGCGTCAAGGTGGTGAAGAACAAGGTGGCGCCGCCGTTCAAGCAGGCCGAGTTCGACATCCTGTACGGCGAAGGCATCTCGCGCGAAGGCGAGGTGCTCGAGATCGGCGTCAACCTCGGCTTGGTGGAGAAGTCCGGCGCCTGGTACGTGTACGGCAGCGATCGCCTCGGCCAGGGCAAGGACAACGCGCGCGACTTCCTCAAGGAAAACCCGCAGCTCGCGCGCGAGATCGAGGCAAAGATCCGCGAGAAGGCGGGTGTCGCGGCTCTGGCGGCGCCGAAGGTCGCCGAGCCGGGCGAGGACAAGAAAGTCGAGCATCTTCCGACCCGCAAAAAGGCGGGGTGAAGGAAGCGCCTGACAAGCCCGCGGCCGACTCACCATCCGAGCTGAAGACGCGGGCGCTCAGGCACCTCGTGCGGCGCGAGCATTCTCGCGCCGAGCTCGCCCGCAAGCTCGCGCCGCATGCCCAGTCGCCCGAAGCGCTTGACGCGCTTCTCCAGGAATTGGTGGCGAAGAAACAGCTTTCCGACGAGCGTTACGCCGAAACGCGCGCGCACGTGCTTTCACGCAAGTACGGCGCGGCGCGCATCCGCCAGGATCTCAAGGCGCACGGCGTGGCCGATATCGTGGCCGAGCGCGTCTGCGGCGGCGACGATCTGCAGAAGGCCAAGAACATTCTTGCGCGCAAGTACCGCGTGCCCGCGACGACGCGCGAAGAAGAGGCGAAGCGCATGCGCTTCCTACAGAGCCGCGGCTTTTCGTACGACATCATTCGCGCGGCGCTGCGCGTCGAAGACGCCGAGTAGTTTTACCTCTTAGTCTTCTTTTCG
>DATDCR010000602.1:0-12711 GCA_036524215.1 Burkholderiales bacterium | reverse complement strand
GATCCGCGCGCTTTCCATGCAGGAGCGCATGACTCTGTGCAACATGACGGCCGAGCTCGGCGCACAGACCGGACTGGTCGCTTCCGACGAGACCACGCTGAAGTACCTTGGCAAAGGCGAAATCTGGGACAGCGACCCAGGCGCGGCTTTCTTTTCCCACCATCGATTCAACGCGGACGAGCTCGCGCCGCAAGTGGCGGCACCCCACAGCCCCGCCAATACGCGCCCGGTCACCGACTTCAAGGAAAAGCTCGACCTCGCGTATATCGGCGCCTGCACCGGCGCCAAGCTCGAGGACCTGCGCATGGCTGCCCGGGTTCTCAAGAATAGAAAGTCCCGGGTGAGACTGCTGGTGGCCCCCGCCAGCCTGCGCGACCAGCAGGCTGCCGAACACGAAGGCACGCTCGGCATCCTGCTCGACGCCGGCGCGGAGCTGCTCGCCAATTCCTGCGGCATGTGCGCGGGGTACGGCGCGCACCTGTTGCCGGAGAACGCGGTCGCGATCTCGACCACGGCCCGCAACTTCAAAGGACGCATGGGTGCTCCTTCGGCGCAGGTGTATCTCGCCTCGCCCTATACGGTTGCCGCGTCGGCAGTCGCGGGCCACATCTGCGATCCCCGGGAGATGCTCAAGTGAGGGCCTGGGTGTTCGGCGACAACCTCGATACGGACGTCATCGCGCCTGGCCGCTACATGAAGTTTCCCATCGACGAGATCGCCCGGCACTGCCTCGAATCCGTCGAGCCCGCCTTCGCGAAGGAAGTGAAGCCTGGGGACGTCGTCGTCGGCGGACGCAATTTCGGCGTTGGCTCCTCCCGCGAGCAGGCGCCCGAAGCACTCAAGCACCTCGGCGTCGCGGCGCTGGTCGCAGAATCGTTCGCCGGTCTCTTTTACCGCAACGCGATCAACCTCGGCCTGCCTGCGGTCGTCTGCGCGCAGGCGAAGCGCATCCGCCCCGGCGACGAGTTGCGCATCGATTATGAAAAGGGAAAGATCTCGGACCTCACGACCGGCGAAGCGCTCGCCTGCGAGCCTGTACCCGCCTTCCTCATGACCATCATCCGCGACGGCGGCCTGCTGCCGCACCTGGAGAAAAGACTTGCGCGAAAGGCTTAGCCGCGCCCCGCTGCTCCTCGCACCGGGTGTCTATGACGCGCTGACCGCGCTCCTCGCCGAGCAGGCCGGCTTCGAGGCGGTGTACCTGTCGGGCGCGAGCATCGCCTATACGCGCCTCGGCCGCCCCGACATCGGGCTCGTGACGGCAAGCGAGGTCGCCGACACGCTGCAGAACATCCGCGAGCGCGTCGCGATCCCGGTGATCGTCGACGCCGACACCGGCTTCGGCAACGCATTGAACGTCGGGCGCACGGTGAAGCAGTTCGAGCGTGCCGGCGCGAACCTGATCCAGCTGGAGGACCAGGTGACGCCCAAGCGCTGTGGACATCTCGACGGCAAGGCGCTCGTTTCCATCGCCGAAATGACGGGCAAGCTGCGCGCCGCCTTGGACGCCCGGCAAAACGCGCTCATCATGGCGCGCACCGACGCCATCGCCGTGGAAGGACTCGATGCCGCGATCGAGCGCGCGGAGCGCTATGTCGAAGCCGGCGCGGATGTCCTCTTCATCGAAGCGCCCCGCAGCGAAGACGACATGACGCGCATCACGCAGCGCTTCGCGCGGCGCGTGCCGATGCTTGCCAACATGGTGGAAGGCGGCAAGACACCGATGCTGGACGCAAAGAGCCTGGAGGCGCTCGGCTATCGCATCGCGATCTTTCCCGGCGGGCTGGCGCGTTGCCTCGCTTTCGCCGCGCAGGAATACTTCGCCGCGCTCAAGCGCGACGGCACGACCGCCGCGCTGCGCGCTCGCATGCTCGACTTCCAGGGCTTGAACCGCGTCATCGGCACGCCGCAGATGCTCGAGCTCGGCAAGCGCTACGAGAAGTGATCGGCCTGGATGGCCTGCTGGAGCGGCTTTTCAACGCTCCGCCGCCCGATGAAATCCGCCTGAAGGCGCGCCTGCTCGCCCTGGACACGCTCGGCTGCATGCTCGCCGGCTTCGAGGTGCCGAAGGTAGCCGAGCTGCGCTCACTGACCGGTGACGAAGCGGCCTGCTTCGCGCTCGCCGCGTGCTGGCATGAGGCCTGCGAGGGCCTTGCCCGCGCCCACGGCCGCCCTGGAGTGCCGGTGATCGCGGCCTGCATGAGCCTCGGACAGCGCCGCGACGCGATGCTGCGCACGTTCGTCGATGCGCTGATCGTCGGCTATGAAGTCGGCGGCCGCATGGGCGAGGTGCTGCGCATCCGTCCCGGCATGCATGTGGACGCCTCGTGGCCCGCGCTCGGCGTCGCTGCCGCCGTTGTCCGGCTGATGGACGGCTCGGCGGCCGCGGCGCGCGCGGCGATCGAAATCGCCGGCTCGCAGCTGCCGTTCAGCCTCTACCTGCCCGTCGAGCAAGGAGCCGATGCACGCAACACCTACCTCGGCCATGCGGCCTGGCTCGGCACCCATGCCGCGCAGGCGGCGCTCTCCGGCTGCGACGCGCCGCGCGGCGCGGTCGAGCGCTTCGCCGAGCTCGCGCTCGGCCTGAAGGACATCGTGGTTGCACCCGCGCGCGACTACGTGATCCGCGAGGCGTACCTGAAGCCTTTCGCCGCCGTGCGCCATGTCCATTACGGCGTGGAAGCGGCGCTGCGCCTTCGACCGCAGATCGCGGACACCCGCAACATCGGCGCCATTGCGCTGTCGATCTACCCGGAAGCGCTCACCTATTGCGGCAACCGCGCGCCGCATACGCCCCTCCAGGCGCAGTTCAGCCTTTCGTTCGGCGTTGCGGCGGCGCTGCGCTTCGGACGGCTCGATGCCGAGCAGTATTCGCCCGCGTCATTCAACGACGCGGAATTGCGGCGGCTCGAAGCGCTCGTGACCGTCACCGCCGATCCCTCGATCAAAGGCCGCGCCGCCAGCTTGCGCATCGGCCACCACGGCCGCGAGCTGCAAGCGAGCGTTAACGCCGTCAAAGGCGACCCCGCATTGCCGATGAGCGAAGAAGAGTGCCGCGCAAAGTTCGTCCGTCATGCCGCGCCGCGGCTCGCGCGCCCGGCCGCAGAGGCGCTCGCCGACGCGATGCTGCGCGGACCCGAGACGCAGCCACTCAAGTCCATCCTGCAGGAGGCGCTTCGCCCGGCAGGTCGATCGCATCCGCTGAGGTAGACTCGCCGCCATCCATGCATCCGAACGAGCTGCCTGCCGAGATCGTCGAGCGCCTGCGCAGCCGCCGCGGCAAGCTGCATCTTTTCGAAAGGCTCGATCCCAGGCGGTGCGCCCTCGCAGTGATCGACATGCAGCACGCCTTCGTCGCACCCGGCGCGCCTTCCGCCGTATCGACAGCGCGTGAGATCGTGCCGAACATCAACCGCCTGGCCGGCGCGCTGCGCGAGGCAGGCGGGACGGTGGCCTGGATCCAGGCCACCTACACGCGCCAGGGCCCCGGCTACTGGCCGCTCTTCTTCGACTACATGGTGACGCCCGAGCTCTCGGGCCGCATCCTGGGTGCGCTCACCGAGGGCGCGCCCGGGCATGCCTTGTGGCACGAGCTCGACGTGAAGGCCCAGGATCTTCGCCTGCGCAAGAACCGCTACAGCGCTTTCTTCCCCGGCGCCTGCGACCTGCCGGACAGGCTGCGGGAGGGCGCGATCGACACGGTGCTGATTGCCGGCACGATGACCAACGTGTGCTGCGAAGCTTCGGCTCGCGACGCCATGATGGACGGCTTCAAGACCGTGCTGGTATCCGACGCCAACGCTGCGCGCTCCGATGCCGAGCATACGGCTTCGCTCGCCACCATCCTGCAGTTCTTCGGTGATGTGCGAAGCACCGACGAGGTCCTTTCTCTCCTGCGCAAATGAGCTACGCCATCCGCGCCGTCGATTGCGTCGTCAATCCGATCACGCCGGAGATCATGAGGCTGCGGCCGAAGTGGTCGACCGATTTCTGGACCGGGAAGATGGGCCGCGGCTCGGACCTCGCGGCCGGCCTGCCGCACGAGCGCATGCTGGCGATGATGGATGAGGCCGGCATCGAGCGGGCGCTCCTGATCGCGACCAAGACCGGTCGCCTCGGTCTGCCGGGAAGCTGGCACCTGCCCTATGAGACGGTGGCCGAAGCGGTGCAGCGCCATCCCGACCGGTTTTCGGCGCTTGCCGGCCTCGATCCCTACGAGGGCATGGCAGGCGTGCGCGCGCTCGAGCGGGCGGTGCGCGAGCTCGGCTTCGTCGGCGCACACATGTATCCGCACTGGTTCGAGCTCGCGCCGGACCATGCCCGCTGGTACCCGTTCTATGCGAAGTGCGTCGAGCTCGACGTGCCGGTGCAGATGCAGGTCGGCCAGTCTCTGATCTACACGCCGGAGCAGCGCCTGCGCAGCGTCGGCCGGCCGCTGACGCTGGATGCCGTGGCCTGCGATTTTCCGGAGCTCAAGCTCGTCGGCATCCACATCGGCATTCCGTGGACCGACGAGATGATCGCCATGGCGTGGAAGCACCCGAATGTCTACATCGGCTGCGACGCCCACAGCCCCAGGTATTGGCCGCCCTCGTTCCTCCAGTACATCAATACTTACGGCCAGGACAAAGTGATCTTCGGCACCGACTTCCCCGTTCTCGATTTCGTGCGCACGCGCGAGGAGATCGAGGCGCTCGGCCTGCGCGACGAGCCCAAGCGCAAGCTGCTGCGCGACAACGCGTTACGCCTCTACAAAATCAGCTAGGAGCCTTGCATGCCGCGGATATTTTCCCTTCTTCTCCTGTCGGCGCTAAGCGCGTTCACGGTCCAGTGCTTCGGACAGGACAAGCTGCCGGTGGGCATCGTCACGTCGCTCACCGGGCCGATGGCGCCGCCTGGAAAGTTCCAGATGAACGGCTTCAACCTCGCGGCCGAGGAGATCAACGGCGCCGGCGGCATCGCGCTCGGCGGCCGCAAGTACAGCATCGAATTGAAGGTCTACGACACGCGCGCGAATCCGGCCGAGGGCGCTTCCGCGCTGCAGCGCCTTGCCACCGTCGACAAGGTCGCCGTCGTGCTCGGCGAGCTGCACAGCGGGGTCGCGGCCGCCGAAGCCCCGGTCGCCCAGGACTACAGCCTGCCGTTGATCCTCACCGTGCCCACCGGGCCGAACCTCACCGAGCAAGGCAACCGGTTCCTGTTCCGCGTCAACGCAAGCAACGACCAGCTGAACCTCGCGCTGGCGGACTTCATCGGCAAGCAGGGCTGGACGCCGCTGTCTTTCATCGCGTGGAACAACGACGCAGGTCGCGGCGGGGTCAACGGCATGAAGAAGCTCCTCGGCGAGGCGAAGAGCGGCTACGTCGGCTACTTCAACGTCGGCGACGTCGACTTCTCCAGCCACATCTCGAACATCCGCGCCTCGAACGCAAGAGCCGTGATGCTCTTCATGGACGAGGAGCCGGGCAGCCTCGCCATCAAGCAGATCCGCGATGCCGGGCTGAAGGCGCAGCTCATCGGCACGCTGGCGATGGGCTCCGACCGCTTCCTCAAGCGCCTCGACGCCGCGCGGCTCGAAGGCATGGTGCAGTACAACGCCTTTCCGCCCAACGCCAACACGCCGCGCATCCGCGCCTTCAGCGAGCGCTACAAGAAGAAATTCGGCGAGGAAGCGCACGGCTTCGCCGCGCAGTCCTACGACGGCCTGATGATGGCCGCCGCGGCCATGCAAAAGGCCGGCACCGCGAGCGACGGGAAGAAGCTGCGCGATGCGCTGGCGAGCATGGAGCATGAAGGCGTGATCGGCCGCATCAAGTTCGACGACAAAGGCCAGGCCCATCCGCCGGTCTACGTCACCCAGTGGTGCGCGAACGGCAGCCGGCGCATCCTCTATCCGGAGAACCTGAAGGCCGACTGCGGCGCCGGCTAGCGGCATGGCGCAGGCGCTGCTCGAGCAGGTCATCAACGGCCTGATGACCGGGTCGATCTACGTTCTGGTCGCCTTGGGCATGGTGCTCATCTACGGCGTCATGCATGTGCTGAATTTCGCGCATGGCGTTCTCTTCATGGTGGGCGGCTACCTCTGCCACTTCTTCTTCACGCGCCTCACCGGCAGCTATCCCCTGGCGCTGGTCCTGTCGATGGCGGCACTCGCGCTCATCGGCGTGGCGATCGAGCGCAGCGTGTTCCGGCCGCTGCAAGGCAACCTGCGCAACCAGGTGATCGCCTCCCTCGGCCTGATCCTGGTGATCGAGAACCTCGTCATCGCGCTCTGGGGACCGAATGCGCTGCAGCTCAGGACCGCCGCCACCGAGCGGCTCGTCGCGATCGGCGAGCTGCGCTTTCCGATGCAGCACGTGATGATCATCGCGCTCACCGCGATCGTGGTCGCGGCGATGTTCGGCTTCCTGAAGTGGAGCAAGTTCGGCACGGCGCTGCGCGCCACCAGCCAGGACCGCAGCGCCGCCATGGTGGTCGGCATTCCCGTCGAGCGCGTCGACATGGCGAGCTTCGCGCTCGGCACGGCGCTCGCCGCGCTGGGCGGCGCGCTCGTCGGGCCGCTGTTCCTCGTCTTTCCGCAGATGGGGGACGCGCCGATGGTGAAGGGGCTGGCCGGCATCCTGCTCGGCGGCATGGGCAGCGTGCCGGGCGCGGTGATCGGCGGCCTGATCATCGGCGTGGCCGAATCGGTGTCGACGCTTTTCCTGCCGACCGACTATCGCGACTCGATCGCCTTCGCCATCATGGTCGCGATCCTGCTCGTGCGGCCGCGCGGCCTCTTCGGCCTGCGCGTGCGCGGCGAAGCGTGACGCGCGGCCTCATCACCGCCGCGGTCATTGCCGCGCTGTATCTCGCGCCGATGGTCGCGAGCCCATATCTGCTCCACGTCCTGGTGCTGTCGTGCCTGTACGCGATCCCCGCGGTCGGGTTGAACCTGATGCTCGGCTACACCGGGCTGGTCTCGCTCGGGCACATCGCGTTCGCCGGCATCGGTGCCTATACCGCGGCCTACCTGATGGTCGACGTCAAGGTCGGCTACTGGGCCGCGCTCGCCATCGCCACCCTCGCTGCGGGCGGCGCCGGGGCCGTCATCGGCAGCATCTGCCTGCGCTTCCGCAGCCATTTCTTCATGATCGTCACCCTCGCTTTCGGCCTGATGCTTTTCTCGGTGATGAACAACTGGGACGACGTGACGCGCGGCGCGGCGGGATTCCCCGGCATTCCCCGGCCCGCCGGTTTCGCGCCATTGGAGAGCTTCTATCGCCTCGCGCTCAGCGCGGCGCTGCTCGCCTTCGCCGTGCAATGGGGCGTGGTGCGCTCGCGCTTCGGCCTCATCCTCGTCGCCCTGCGGCAGGACGAGCGGCTGGCCGAAGCCAAGGGCGTCAACGCCGCCCTTTACAAGACGGCCGTGTTCGCCCTCGGCTCGGCGCTCGCCGGCGCAGGCGGCGTGCTGCTGGTGTCCTTCCTGCGAGTGGCTGCGCCCGGCAGCTTCACCCTGGCCGAGAGCATCAATGCGGTGCTGATCGTCATCGTCGGCGGCGCCGGATCGCTCGCCGGCCCGGCGCTCGGTGCCCTGCTCTTCGTCGGTCTGCCCGAGTACTTGCGCGTCGCGGCCGAGTGGCGCCTGGTCATCTTCGGCCTGCTGCTCGTCCTGATCACGCTCTTCGCGCCCGAGGGCCTCGCTGCGCTGCTCGGGCGCCTGGCAAAGCGGCGCAGGCGATGACGACGCTCGCCGTTCGCGGCCTCGAAAAACGCTATGGGGGCATCGCCGCGCTCGACGGCTGCTCGTTCGACATCGACGGACCGGGCATCTACGGCTTCATCGGGCCCAACGGTGCCGGCAAGACGACGCTCTTCGATGTGATCGCGGGCGCGACCTCGCCCGATAGCGGCGAGGTCGCAGTCGACGGCAGGCGGGTCCGTGGTTTCGCACCGCACCGCCTTGCGCGCCTTGGCATCGCCCGCAGCTTCCAGGAATGCCGCGTGTTTCCCGAGTACACCTGCCTGGAGAACCTTCACTTCTCGCGCCTCGCGCTCGGCGCCCGGCCGGACATGCAGGAGGCTGAGCGTCTGCTGCAGCTGGTGGGGCTCGAGGCCTATGCCAGCGAGCCCGCCTCCTCGCTCTCGTTCGGCCAGCGCCGCCTGCTCGAGATCGTCGGCACGTTCCTGCAGCGCCCCCGCGTGCTGCTCCTCGACGAACCGTCGGCCGGCGTGAATCCCGCGCTGCTCGAGGTTCTCACCGCCTTCATCCTGAAGATGTACGAGGAGCGCCCGTCCGTGTTCCTGCTGATCGAGCACAACATGGAATTCATCATGGGGCTCGCCGCGGAGATCATCGTCCTGCACCAGGGCGCCGTCCTCGAGCGCGGCAATCCGCAGGCGATCCAGGCGAGCCCGCGCGTGATCGAGGCTTACCTCGGATGAGCGCGCTGCTCGAGCTCTCGGGCGTGAGCGCGAGCTACGGCGGCCGGCGCATCGTCGAAGAGATTGCGCTGCGCGTGGCGCCGGGCGAGATCGCCACCGTCATCGGCCACAACGGCTCGGGCAAATCGACGCTGCTGAAGACGATCTTCAACCTCGTGCCGTGGCGCGCGGGCGAGATCCGCTTCGATGGCCGCGACCTGCTTGGCCTCGCGCCCGATCGCATCCTCGCCGCCGGGGTTGCCTACATTCCGCAGAACCGCAGCGTGTTCCCGCGCCTCACCGTGGCGGAGAACCTGCGCATGGGCGGCTACCTGCTTGCCGATACCAGGCTGCTGAAGGAAAGGACGGCGGCCGTGACGGCGCTCTTTCCGGTGCTGCTCGAGCGACGCGAGCAGCTCGCCGGCACGATGAGCGGCGGCGAGCAGCGCATGCTGGAGGTCGCGCGCGCGCTCCTGATGGAGCCGAAGCTGATCATGCTCGACGAGCCGTCGATCGGCCTTGCACCGAAGATGGTCGACGCGGTGTTCGGCGCCGTGCGCGTGCTGCGCGACCAGGGCAAGGCGGTGCTGATGGTCGAGCAGAACGTGAACAAGGCGCTCGCCATCTCAGATCGCGGCTACGTCATGGAGCTCGGTCGCATCCGTCTCGAGGACCGCGCCGCCAGCCTGATCGGCGACGAGCGCGTGAAGCGCCTCTATATGGGGCGCCGTCCCTCTTAGTTGCGAAGATCGACGACCCGCTTCGTCTTCCAGCTGCGCGAGGGATCGGCAAAGGCCGCGGCGGAGACGATCTGGAGCGCCGGGGTCACCCCTGCGGCCTGCTTCACCGCCTGCACGACCCGTTCTCCCGACGCGCCGTCTGCCAGTTTCACGGTCAATGCATCGCTGCCGTCGGCGTTGCGCGTGATGGTGAACTGGAATTCCGCCCCTTGCAGCACGGCCTCCGCCGCCTGTACCAGCACGTCCGGGTTTACGAGCGTGCCCTTGATCTTCACCAGCGCGTCGGCGCGCCGCGGCATGGCGACGAGGCGATCGGTCCAGCTCCCGCAATGCGGGCAACGCTCCCGGCTCAGCACGGACGTATCGCCGAGCGCATAGCGAAGGAGCACCGTGCCCGTGCGCTGCAGGTGCGTCAGGGTGACGAGGCCCGGCGCGCCGTCCGCGACCGGCGCGCCGGTCTCGGGATCGACGATGCAGATATGAAACTGATCCGGCGCCGGATTGTGGTAGCCCGGGCCCGCCGCACACTCGACCATGCCGCCTTGCATCTCGGTCGAGCCGTATGAAATGCTGACCCAGGCATCGGGCGCGCCGATCCGTCGCAGCGCCGCCGTGAGGTCCGCGCGCGCCGGCTCACCCAGCCCTTCTCCGGTGACGAAAGCGAGCCGCACCGCGCGCAGATCGGCACCGATCTCCTCCGCCCGCGCGACGACGCGCCGCACATAGCTCGGCACGCCCCAGAGGATGCTTGCCCGGCTGCGCGAGACGATCTCGACCACTTCGTCCAGCGCGTGGCCGAGCGTGAAGTACGGCGACGGGTTGCCGGGCAGCGCAGCGACCACGCGAACGTTGATGCTCGCCGCCGCATGCAGGGTGCGGATGAACGCCCCGTGCGGGCGCGCAGTGAGCGGGAAGAGGTTCGCGATCACGTCATCGGAGCGCACGCCGCGCAGCCGCAGCATGTTGCGGTTGAGCTCGAGGATGCGGAAGAAGTCGAAGCTCGTCGAGACGAACGGCGTCGGCTGGCCGGCCGTCGAGCCGGTCGTGTACATGACGTCCCAGACGGCCTGCATCTCCTCCGGCAGCCGCGGATTCGAAATGCGAAACGCTGCCGGCTCGCGCATGTAGTCCTGCTTGCGCGTGATGGGCAGCTTGTGCAGATCGCCGAGAGAGGAAAAGTCTTCCGCGCGCAGTCCCTTTTCTCCGAGGATGCGACGGTAATACGGGTGGCCTTCGTTCACCCGCAGCATCGTCTCGGCGAAGTGGCGCCCCTGCACCGCTTCGATTTCAGCCCGGCTCGCGAACAGCAAATCGCTCATCCTCGAATGTTACGATCCCCGCTTGCCTTTCGAAGGGGGTCGATCACCATGGCAAGCGGAAAGAAATGGGATCTGGTTCTCAAGAACGTTCGCCTCGTGCGGCCGCAAGGCCACGCCGTGCACGAGGCGGACATCGCCATCCGCGGCGGCAAGTTCGCCTGCATCGCCGGGCACATCCCGGCCAAGGAGGGCAAGGAGGTCTACGACGGCAAAGGACGCCTCGCATTCCCGGGCGTCGTCGATGCGCACATGCACGCCGGGATCTATTCGCCGCTCGCGGAAGACGCCGTCAGCGAAAGCCGCGCCGCCGCGCAGGGCGGCGTCACGTCGATGCTCAATTACTTCCGCACCGGCCAGTACTACCTCAACAAGGGCGGGCCGTACCGCACGTTCTTTCCGGAAGTGCTGAAGATCTCGGGCGGCCGCTTCCACGTCGACTACGCCTATCACCTTGCGCCGATGGACTCGACGCACATCCGCGAGATTCCGCACCTCATCGACAGGCACGGCGTGTCGTCGTTCAAGATCTTCATGTTCTACGGCTCGCACGGCCTGCACGGCCGCTCCGACAGCCAGCGCGACTTCCTCATGATCGGACCCGACGAGCGCTACGACTATGCGCACTTCGAGTTCATCATGCGCGGCGTGCAGGCCGCGCGGGAGAAGTTTCCGCACAAGGCGTCGCAGATCAGCCTGTCGCTTCACTGCGAAACCGCCGAGATCATGACCGCCTACACGAAGATCGTCGAGTCGGAAGGCAAGCTGAAGGGCCTGGCCGCCTACCACGCCGCCCGCCCGCCGCATTCCGAAGGCCTCGCCGTCTTCATCGCCGCGTATCTCGCGAACGAGGCGGCGCTGCCTACGATTAATCTTCTTCATTTGAGTTCAAGAAAAGCGCTGCACGCGGCGCTGCAGATGCAGGAGGTGTTCCCGCACATCGATTTCCGCCGTGAAGTGACGGTCGGGCATCTGGTGCTCGACGTCGATTCGAAGGCCGGGCCCCTCGCCAAGGTGAATCCGCCGATCCGCCCGCGCGAGGACGTCGAGTACCTTTGGCAAAAGGTGCTCGAAGGAAAGGTCGATTGGGTGGTCAGCGACCACGCCTGCTGCCGGCACGAGACCAAGGTGGCGAAGAAGACCTTCGGCAACATCTGGCTCGCCAAGTCGGGCTTCGGCGGCACGGAATACCTTCTGCCGGCGCTGGTTTCCGAGGGATCGAAACGGGGCCTCTCCTACAACCGCATCGCCGCGCTCACGAGCTGGAATCCGGCGCGCCGCTTCGGCCTCAACTCGAAAGGCGACATCGCCGAAGGGCTCGACGCCGACGTCGCGCTCGTCGATCCGGCGGAGTCGTGGACCATCCGCGCCAAGGAATCGGAATCGACACAGGGCTATACGCCGTTCGAAGGCATCGAGCTTTCGGCGCGAGTGAAAGCGACGTTCCTGCGCGGCGAGCTGGTGTGCGAGAACGGCAACGTGGTCGGCAAGCCCCGCGGCCGCTACCTGCACCGTCCGACCAGTTGAAGGTCCCGGTCGTCATCATCGGCGGCGGCGCCTGCGGCCTCACCGCCGCGCTGGCCGCGCGCGACGCGGGAGCCGAAGTGCTGGTTCTGGAACGCGATGGCAGCCCGTCCGGCTCCACGGCGCTCTCGTCAGGCTTCGTCCCGGCCGCCGCCACGCGCTACCAGCGCGCCGCCGGCATCGAGGACTCGCCCGAGCTCTTCGCCGCAGACATCCAGCGCAAGAACCATGGCGAAGCCGATCCGCGCATCGTCGGCGCTGTCGCGCGCGCGATCGGGCCGGCGCTCGAATGGCTCGATGACCGTCACGGCCTGCGCTTCGATGTCCTCAAGGGCTTTCTCTATCCGGGGCACAGCGCGCTGCGGATGCACGCGCTGCCCGAGAAGACCGGCGCCGCGTTGATGGCAGCGCTGCTCGCGGCCTGCAGCGAGGTCGACATCCTCGCTTCGGCGCATGTCACGCAGGTCGAAGACGGCGGACGGCGGGTGCGTTTCGAGCGGCCGGATCACAGCGTGGAGGAAGTCGAATGCGACGCGCTGGTGCTCGCCTGCTCCGGCTTCGGCGGCAACAAGGAGATGGTGGCGCGCTACCTGCCGGAGATCTCCTCGGCGCTCTTCTTCGGCCATGTCGGCAACCAGGGCGATGCCGTGAAATGGGGCACCGGGCTCGGCGGCTCGGTGAAGGACATGAGCGCCTACCAGGGCCACGGCTCCGTCGCCACGCCACAC
>DATDCR010000601.1:0-3115 GCA_036524215.1 Burkholderiales bacterium | reverse complement strand
GAACGATGCGGCCTGGCTCTTCTATACGAGCGGCACGACCGGCGTGCCGAAGGGCGCGATCCTCTCGCACCGCAACCTGCTCTTCATGACCCACGCCTACTTCGCCGACATCGACAAGCTCGGGCCGATGGACTCGATCCTGCATCCGGCGCCGCTCTCGCACGGCTCAGGCTGCTATGCACTGCCGCATTTCGCCGTCGGCGCGGTGAACGTGATCCCGGAGAGCGGGCATTTCGAGCCCGAGGAGATCTTCGAGCTCATGGATTACTGGCACGGCGCATCGTTCTTCGCCGCGCCCACCATGGTGGTGCGCCTGCTCGGCAGCAAGGCCGCGCGCTCGCCGAAGCACCTGAAGACGCTGATCTATGGGGGCGCGCCGATGTACGTCGCCGACTCGCTGCGCGCGATCGAGCTCTTCGGGCCGCGCCTGTACGGGTTGTACGGCCAGGGCGAGGCGCCGATGACGATCACCGGGCTGCCGCAGGAGTTCCATCGTACGAAGAGCCATCTCGCGAGCTGCGGCTTTCCGCGCACCGGCTGCGAAGTGAAGATCCTCGACGACCAGGACCGCGAGCTGCCGGTCGGCGCGATCGGCGAGATCGCCACGCGCTCCGACTGCGTGATGAACGGCTACTGGAAGAATCCCGAAGCCACGGCGAAGACGCTGCGCGGCGGCTGGCTGCACACGGGCGACGTCGGCAGCATGGATGCCGCGGGCCTGCTCACCATCCGCGACCGCTCGAAGGACATGATCATCTCGGGCGGCTCGAACATCTACCCGCGCGAGATCGAGGAAGTGCTGCTTCGCCATCCGGCGGTCGAGGAATGCTCGGTCGTCGGCCGGCCGCATGCGGAATGGGGCGAAGAGGTCGTGGCTTTCATCGTTTCCAGGTCTGCGATCGAAACGTCGGAGCTGGATGCCCTGTGCCTCGACAACATCGCGCGCTTCAAGCGCCCGCGCGAATACCGCTTCGTCGAGTCGCTGCCGAAGAACAACTACGGCAAGGTCCTGAAGACCGAGCTGCGGAAACTGCTTAAATAGGGACAGACCCTATTTTTCTCATTACCAGCGCCGGCTGGGGGTGTCCTTCGGCACGGCGGTGGGATCGTCCATGAGGAACGCCTCCTGCACCGCATGGTCGTCGAGCGAGAGCTGCACGACGAACCACTTCGGATAGCCGTAGCCCTGGACGAGCATCGGATAGGTCCAGACCTCGCGCTCGAGGCGCGAGAAGATGGTCGGCTCCCACGGCGGGCCGAGGAGATCGCGCACCTCGTCGGCGCTCACGCCTTTCACCACCCGCTTGATGTTGTCCTCCGTGAGTCGTTGCTCGACGGCGATGAGATGGCCGTCGGGCGCGATGCGAGCCGCATAGCTCGCGCGGCCGTACGGAAGCTGCGGATACCAGTAGACGACTTCGCCCTGCGGCCCGACGCGCTGGTCGGCGGGACGGCCCATCACCCGCTCGACGTCGTTCAGCGTCGATTGGCCCGGCACGAGGCCGCGGCCGTCGAAGCTCGCGCAGCCGGCGGCGAGGGCCGCAGCCAGCGCCGCGGCGAGCGCGAAGCTACTCGCCCTTGCCAGGCTCAGGACTGAAGTACTTCTTGAGCTTGTCCTGCTCACCCTTGTGCGACTCCGCATCGGCGGGCGGCGTTCCCTTGCGCGTGATGTTCGGCCACTTGATCGCGTACTCGGCATTCAGCTTGAGCCAGTTCTCCGCTCGCGCGTCCGAGTCCGGAATGATCGCCGCCGGCGGGCACTCGGGCTCGCACACGCCGCAGTCGATGCATTCGTCGGGATGGATCACCAGCATGTTGTCGCCCTCGTAGAAGCAATCCACGGGGCAGACTTCCACGCAGTCCATGTACTTGCACTTGATGCAGTCTTCGGTGACGACGTAGGTCATCTTGTTTCTTGTAGGAAATGCATGCTTTTCGGGCTGCGGATTATCGCACGTAGGCGAGCGGCGACGCGCGTGTACTGGTTTCCTCTACAGCCACGGCCCTAGGGAATAAAACTCGTTGATGCGCCGTGCAGGCGGGGCGATGATTACGCTTTCATGAAACGCGTCTATCGCCCGCTGGCGCCGCTGCTCGTCGCCATCGGCGCGGCCATCCTTATCCTCTCCGCCGGCGCGGAAATCGTCTCCGAGATCCGCACCTGGCTCGACGGCGACGGACCGTGGCCGCGCGAGCTGATGCTGCATGTCCTCATCGCCGGTGCGGCTTTGCTGCTCGCCTCGGCGGTGATCATGATCCGGCGCTCCGCGCAGCGCACCGAAGAAGCCGAGGCCGCCTTGCGCGAGAGCGAGGAGCGCCTGCACCTCATCGCGAACAACGTCCCGGCGCTGATTTCCTATGTCGACCGGGAGCAGCGCTACCGGTACAGCAACCGCACGTACGACGACTGGTTCGGGCTCGCGCCGCAACGCATGCAAGGCCGCACGATCGCGGAAGTGTTCGGCGACGAGACCTACGGCCGCATGCGTCCCGACGTGGAGCGCGTGCTTGCCGGCGCGAACGTGCAGTTCGAGCTCGCCACCGGCGCCGGCGAGCGCCGCCGCACGCTGCAGGTCGCGTGCGTGCCGAATCTCTCCCCGGATGGCGAGGTGCTCGGCTTCTACATGCTGGCGAACGACGTCACGCAGCTCAAGCGCGCGCAGGAAGACCTGCGCTTTGCCGCGATCCAGCTCCAGCACGATGCGCGGCGCCTCGAATTCCTCGCCCACCACGACACGCTGACCGGGCTGCCGAACCGCGCCATGTTCTCCGAGCGCGCGCGCGAGGCCGTGGCGCATGCGCGGCGGCACGGCAGGACCTGCGCGTTCCTGTTCGTCGATCTCGACAACTTCAAGACCGTGAACGACACGCTCGGCCACGACGTGGGCGACACGCTCCTCAAGACAATTTCGTCGCGGCTGCGCGCCTCGGTGCGCGGCGACGACTTCATCGCCCGCATCGGCGGCGACGAGTTCTGCGTGCTGCTGCAGGACATCGCCGACCCGCGCGAGGCGGCCGCGGTCGCGCAGAAGCTGCTGCACGAGCTCGGCAAGTCCTACCGCATCGGCGAGCACCGCGTGAGCTCGGGGGCGAGCATCGGCATCGCCTGCGTGCC
>DATDCR010000600.1:0-5435 GCA_036524215.1 Burkholderiales bacterium | reverse complement strand
CTCGCCTTACCAGGGCGTCCGCTTCATCGACCGGTTCACCGTGCGCGGCGACAAGCTGGTCGCCCAGCAGGTCTGGAACGATATGGCAGCGATCATTTCCACTTCGGGAGGGCACCATGAACAGCAATAAGAAGCGCAGGCAGTTCCTGATCAACACCACGGCGCTTGCCGCCACGGCCGCGCTGCCGCTCGGGCTGCGCGCACAAGCGAACACCATCAAGGTCGGCGTGCTGCACCCGGTGACGGGCTTCCTCGCCTACTCCGGCAATCTGTCGCGCCTCGGCGCGCAGATGGCGATCGACGATATCAACAAGGCGGGCGGCATCAAGGCGCTCGGCGGTGCCAAGCTGCAGGCCGTCCTGGGCGACGCGCAGTCGAAGCCCGAGATCGGCGCGGCCGAAGTGGAGAAGATGAACGAGCAAGGCGTCTCGGCGATCGTCGGCGCGTATGCCTCGGCCATCTGCCTCGCCACCACGCAGGCCGCCGCCAAGTACAACATCCCGCACGTCGTCGACGTCGGCGTCGCCGACCAGATCGTCGAGCGCGGCCTGAAGAACACGTTCCGCTTCGCGCCGGGCTACAAGGTGTGCGCCGACACGGCGATGAACCATCTCGTCCTGCTGAACAACCTGGCGCGCAAGCCCGCGAAGAGCGTGCTGATCGTGCACGAGGAATCGCTTTTCGGTACCGGCACGGCGAACCTGCTCGCCTCGCAGCTGCCGCACCTTGGCTTCGAGGTGAAGGAGGTCATCAAGCACGCCAACCCGACGCGCGATTTCAACAACATCGTGCTGCGCGTGAAGGCCGCGAATCCGGACATCGTCATCCCGGCCAACTACTACAACGAATATGCGCTCTTCGTGCGCACCATGAAGCAGCAGAACGTGGCCCCGAAGGCGATCTACTCCGTGCTCGGCGGCGCCGCGTCGTCCTACAAGTTCGTCAAGGAATTCTCGGATGCCGCGAACGGCGTGCTCGACGTGAACCACTGGTTCAACCCGAAGGACAAGCGCGCCTGGGCGCTGAAGAAGCGCGTCGACGCGCTGAAGGATCAGTTCTTCACCTACGAGGTTTACCTGAACTACGCGGCGATGCACCTGCTCGCCGACGCGATCGAGCGTGCGAAATCGACCAAGCGCGAGGACATCACCAACGCGCTCGCCGGCTCCACCTGGGACAAGCACTTCATGCCGTACGGACCGACCAAGTTCGTGAATGGCCAGAACCAGGGCGCACAGCCGCTGATGATGCAGGTGCTGAAGAACGACATCAAAGTGGTGCTGCCGAACACCTTCGCCGAGACGGAGCCGGTGTTCCCGTGGAAGGCGTAGCCACGCCTTGCTCGAGCTCTCCATCCTCTGGCCGTCGCTGCTCAACGGCCTAACGACCGGGGCCGTCTATGCACTGATCGCGCTCGGGCTCACGCTGATCTACGGCGTGCTGCACATCATCAACTTCGCGCACGGCGCGGCGCTGATGATGGCGCTCTACGGGGTGTACTTCCTGCAGAAGAGCCTCGGCATCGATCCTTACGTGTCGATCGTGGTGATGGTGCCCGCCATGTTTGCGGCGGGCTACCTCGCCTATCGCTACGTGATCGGCGTGGCCGGCCACGGCAAGGACGAGAACATCCTGCTGGTCACCCTGGGCGTGGCGATCGTGCTCGAGAACCTCGCCCTCTTCCTCTGGAAGTCGGACACGCGGACCATCGACACGGCGTACACGTTCACGACCGTGCCGCTGGGCAGCGCGATGATCGCCTTGCCGAAGCTGGTCGCGTTCGGCGGCGCCGCGGCAGCGGCCGGCGTGCTGCTGCTCATCATGCGCACCACCGACCTCGGGCGCGCCATCCGCGCCTGTGCAAAGGAGCGCCAGGGGGCGCGCCTGGTCGGCATCGACGTCGAGCACGTGTTCGCGATGAGCTTCGGCATCGGCCTCGCCTGCCTCGGCGCCGCAGCGTGCTTCCTGCTCCCCGCGTACTACGTGAACCCGCTGGTGGGCAACGGGTTCGTCCTCATCGCCTTCACGATCGTGGTGCTGGGCGGTATGGGGAGCTTCGCCGGCGCGCTGCTGGGCGGACTGCTCATCGGCGTGGTCGAGTCGGTCGGCAGCCTTTGGCTGGGCGAGTCGCTCGGCCAGATGGGCATCTTCCTCATCTTCATCGCCGTGCTGCTCTTTCGCCCGCAGGGGCTCTTCGGCGCCCGCGCGTGAGGCAGCTCGCGCCGATCGCGGTCTTCGGCGTGGCCGTCGCGCTGCTTCCGCTCTTCGTCACCTCCGGCTTCCTGCTCAATGCCGCGATCATGATGCTGTACGTCACGCTGCTCGGCCTGGCGTGGAACATCCTCGCCGGCTTCGGCGGCCAGTTCTCGTTCGGCCACGCGGTCTTCTTCGGCACCGGCGCGTACGCGGCGGCCGTATTGCAGGCGAAGCTCGGCTGGAACGCCTGGGCGACGCTACCGGCAGCGCTCGCGCTCGGCGCGGCGGTCGGCGCCTTCATCGGCGCGCTGTCGTTTCGCTATGGCTTGCGCGGCTCCTATTTCGCGCTGGTCACCCTCGCCTTCGCGGAAGTCTTCCGCATCCTGGCCAACAATGTCGACTTCACCGGGGCGGGCGTCGGCATCATGGTCAAGCTCAAGGCGGGGCCCGAGAACTTCCAGTTCGCGACGAAAGCGGGCTACCTCTACGTCATCCTCGCCTTCGTGCTCGCCGGGCTCCTGGTGTGCTGGTGGCTGAAGAACTCGCGCTATGGCGCCTGGCTGCAGGCCGTGCGCGATAACGAAGAGTCCGCGGCGGCGCTCGGCGTCAACGTGTTTCGCGTGAAGCTCGGCGCGATCGCGCTTTCCGGCGCCCTGATGGCCGCGGCCGGCGTGTTCTACGCCCAGTACTTCCAGTACATCGATCCGGGCCTCGCCTACGGCCCCGGAGTCTCCATCGAAGCCTTGCTCGGGCCGATCGTCGGCGGCCTTGGCACGCTCTGGGGGCCCGTGCTGGGCGCGGTACTGCTGCAGCTCCTCGGCGAAGGCACGCGCGGGCTCTTTGAAAATGCGCCGGGGTTGAGCCTCATGGTCTACGGCGCGCTCCTCGTCCTGATGGTCACCTTCATGCCGAGCGGCATCCTCGGCGTGCTGCGACGCAAGGCATGATCCTCCAGGCCGAGAACCTCTCCGTGCGCTTCGGCGGCCTCGCCGCCGTGGACGACGTCTCGCTCACCGTGCCGACCGGCAAGATCGTGGCGCTGATCGGCCCCAACGGCGCCGGCAAGACCACCCTCTTCAACCTGATCTCCGGGTTCGTGCGTGCCGACCGCGGAACCGTGCGCTTCCAGGGCAGTGACATCACCGGCCTGCCGCCGCACGCCGCCTGCCGCCTCGGTATGGCGCGCACCTTCCAGATCGTGCAGCCCTTCGGCGCGCAGACCGTGCGCGAGAACATCGCCGTGGGATCGCATCTGCATCACGCCTCGCGCGCGGCGGCCTTGCACGCCGCCGAAGCGGTCGCCGAGCGCGTCGGCCTGCGCACGCACCTCGACAAGCTCGCCCTGAATCTTACGATCGCCGGGCGCAAGCGCCTCGAGCTCGCGCGAGCGCTCGCCACCGAGCCGAAGCTCCTGCTGCTCGACGAAGTGCTGGCCGGACTCAATCCGCGCGAGATCGACGAGGTGGTCCCGGTGATCCGCGGCATCCGCGACAGCGGCATCACCGTGCTGATGGTCGAGCACGTGCTGAGGGCGGTGATGAACCTGTCGGACGAAGCCTTCGTGCTGTCGAACGGGCGACTGATCGCCCACGGCACGCCCCGCGAGGTCACTTCCGATCCCGCCGTGATCGAGGCCTATCTTGGCCACGGCACCGCGGCGCGCATGAAGGCAGCCTATGCTTGACGTGAAAGCGCTCCGCGGCGGCTACGGACGTGTCGAAGTCCTGCGCGGCATCGACCTCGCCGTTCACAGCGGTGAAGTCGTCGCGCTGCTCGGCTCGAATGGCGCGGGCAAGACAACGCTCAACAACACGCTTTCCGGTCTGCTCCCCGCCTTTTCCGGCACAATCCAGTTCGAGGATCGCAGTCTCGGTGGCGCGCGCTATACGCAGATCGTCGCCGCCGGGCTGGTCCACGTACCCGAAGGCCGCCGCGTGTTTCCGAACCTTTCCGTGCAGGAGAACCTCGAGCTGGGCAGCTATCGGCGTGCACGCGCCGGCCGCACCAGGAACCTCGAACGCGTGTTCAGCATCTTCCCGAAGCTCAAGGAGCGCACGACGCAGCGCGCCGGCACGCTCTCCGGCGGCGAGCAGCAGATGCTCGCCATCGGCCGCGGCCTGATGGCGGAACCGCGCCTGCTCGTCCTCGACGAGCCGTCGCTCGGCCTTTCACCGATGGCGGTGGAGGAGCTCTTCGCGCTCATCGCCCGGCTCAACCGCGAGGGGCTGCCGATCCTGCTCGTCGAGCAGAATGTCGGCCAGTCGCTCGAGATCGCGCACCGCGCCTATGTGCTCGAGAATGGCGCCATCGTCTTTCACGGCACGCCGGCGGAGCTGCTTGCCAATGCCGAGCTCAAGCGGGCTTACCTCGGTCTCTGATGGCGCAAACGCTCGCGCAGAAGCTCGTCGCCCGTGCCGCCGGAAAGCAAACCGTCACGCCGGGCGAGATCGTCACCTGCAAGGTCGACCTGGCCATGGTGCACGACTCGAGCGGCCCGCGGCGGCTGAAGCCACGGCTCGAGCGCCTCGGCGCAAAGGTCTGGGATCCCTCGAAGCTGGTGGTAATCACCGATCACTACCTGCCGGCCTACGACGACGAGAGCCGCAAGATCATCCAGATTGCGCGCGACTGGGTGAAGGAAGCCGGCGTGGATGCCTTTTACGATGCGCAAGGCATCTGCCACGTCGTGCTGCCCGAGCGCGGCCATCTGCAGCCGGGCATGTTCGCCGTAGGCGGCGACAGCCATTCGCCGACCGGCGGTGCCTTTGCCGTCTATATGTTCGGCATCGGCGCGACCGAGATGCTTGGCGTCGTCGTCACGGGCGAGATCTGGCTCAAGGTGCCGCATACCATCGCCATGGAGTTCGAAGGCGCGCTGCGTCCCGGGGTCTCGGCGAAGGACATGATGCTGTTCCTCATCGGCCGCTTCGGCATGGACGGCGGCCAGTACCAGGCCGTCGAGTATCGAGGCGCGGCGATCCGCGCGCTTTCCATGCAGGAGCGCATGACTCTCTGCAACATGACGGCCGAGCTCGGCGCGCAGACCGGGCTGGTCGCTTCCGACGAGACCGCGTTGAAGTACCTGGGCAAAGGCGAAATCTGGGACAGCGACCCCGGCGCGGCTTTCCTTTCCCACCATAGATTCAATGCAGACGAGCTCGCGCCGCAGGTAGCCGCACCCCACAGCCCGGCCAATACGCGCCCGGTCACCGACTTCAAGGAAAAGCTCGACCTCGCGT
>DATDCR010000599.1:0-2479 GCA_036524215.1 Burkholderiales bacterium | reverse complement strand
CTCGCCGGCGACGAGGGCATCCGCGCCTCGACGGCCGAAGGGCTCGCCAAGCTGAAGCCCGTCGTCGAAGGCGGCACGGTGACCTTCGGCGCGCAGACCTTCCCGGCCGACGGCAACGCCGCGATTGTCTTGGCGACCCCTGACAGAGCCAGAGAATTATCCAAAGATAAAAAGCTGCGGATTCGGATCCACGGCTTCGGCCAGGCGCGCGCGGCGCTCGCCTACATGCCGGAAGCGCCGGTGCCCGCGGCGCAGCGCGCGCTCGCGCAGGCCGGGATTGCGATCAAGGACGTGAAGGCGATCAAGACGCACAACCCGTTCGCCGTGAACGACCTCGTGTTCTCGAAGATGAACGGCGTGCCGCTCGAGCGCATGAACAACTACGGCTGCTCGCTCATCTGGGGCCACCCGCAGGCGCCGATGGGCACGCGGGCCGTCATCGAGCTGATCGAGGAGCTGGTCCTGCGCGGCGGCGGCTACGGGCTTTTCACCGGCTGCGCCGCGGGCGACACCGCGATGGCGGTCGTGCTCGAGGTTTCCGGAGGCTAGGGTGGACCTTTCGCACTGGATCGAGCGGCACGCGCGCTTCGCGCCGGGCGCCGTCGCGATCCGGTACGAGGGCCGCGATGTCACGTATGGCGAGCTCGCGGAGCGCATTCGCCGCGCCGCCGCGGCGCTCGCGGCACGCGGCGTGCAGCAAGGCGACGTGGTCGCCTATCTCGGCCTCAACCATCCGGCGGCGCTCGCGCTCCTTTTCGCCTGCGCGCGCCTCGGCGCGATCTTCGCGCCGCTCAACTGGCGCCTCGCGCCGCCCGAGCTCGCACGCGTAGTCGCAGATTGCCCGCCTCGCGTGCTGTTTGCCGAAAACGCTTACATGGGGACCCTGCCCGGGGCAGTGGGCATCGAAACCCTCGATAAGAACCAGGGCGAGCCGCCGGCGGCCATCGGCAGCGAAGAGATGCCGGTGCTCCTTTGCTACACGTCGGGCTCGACCGGCGCGCCCAAAGGGGTGGTGCTGTCGCAGCGCGCGCTCTTCTGGAACGCGGTGAACAGCGCGCACATGCACGACCTCACCAGCGCCGACCGCGTGCTGACGACGCTGCCGATGTTCCACGTCGGCGGGCTCAACATCCAGACCACGCCGGCGCTGCACGCCGGCGCGAGCGTGACGCTGCATCCGCGCTTCGACCCGCAGGCCACGCTGGAGGCGATCGAGCGCGAGCGCATCACGCTCACGGTTCTCGTGCCGGCGCAGCTCACCGCGATGATGGCGCTGCCCGGCTGGAAAAGCGCCGACCTTTCCAGCCTGCGCGTGATCACCACCGGCTCGACGATCGTGTCGGAAGCCTTCGTGCGCCAGGTGTCCGCGCGCGGCGTGCCGGTGATCCAGGTCTACGGCTCGACCGAAACCTGCCCGATCGCGGCGTACGTGCGCGCCGGCGACGCGCTGCGCAAGGCGGGCTCCGCCGGCGTTCCCGCGCTGCATTGCCAGGTGCGCATCGTGGGCGATGACGGCGCGGAGGCCGCGCCGGGACGCGACGGCGAGATCCAGGTGCGCGGGCCGAACGTGGCGAACGGCTACTGGCGCGCGCCGGAAGAGACCGAGCGCACCTTCAAGGACGGCTGGTATCGCTCCGGCGACGTCGGCCACTTCGACGGCGAAGGCCACCTCTACGTCGTCTCGCGCATCAAGGACATGATCATCTCGGGCGGCGAGAACATCTATCCGGCCGAGGTGGAGAACGTGCTGCTCGAATGCCCCGAGGTGGAGGAGGCCTGCGTCGTCGGCAAGCCCGATCCGCACTGGGGCGAGGTCGTCGCCGCGGCGGTGGTGCTCAAGCCGCGCTGCACGCTGACCGAAGCGCAGGCGATCGCGTGGTTCCAGGGCCGCATCGCGCGCTACAAGCATCCGAGGGAAATCCACTTCCTCGAGCGCCTGCCGCGCAGCGCGCTCGGCAAGGTCCAGAAAGAAGCCGTGCGCGCGGCATTGACGGAGGTTCCATGAAAGCGAACAAGATCGATCACATCTGCATCGCCGTGCGCGACCTCGAGGCGGCGCGCAAGGTCTGGGAGCCGATCCTCGGCAAGGACAAGCCCGACGACGCCTACGTCGACGAGCCGGAGAAGATCCGCGTCGCCCGATACTGGCTCGGCGGCGTGGGCTTCGAGCTGATGGAGTCGCTCACCCCGGACGGCGAGGTGGCGAAGTTCATCGAGAAGCGCGGCGAGGGCGTGATGATCATCTCGCTCAACGTCGACAATACGCGGGCCGCGATGGACGAGCTGAAGGGCAAGGGCTATCCCTTCATCGGCGGCGCGCGGCCCTTCCGCGACTGCGAGTTCGCGTTCGTGCATCCGAAGAAGGTGAACGGGGTCCTGCTCGAGCTGATCGACTATAAGTATCCGCGACAAACCGTTGCTAAGCCACCTTTCTTCTGTTGCTGCTGCTCATGCGTTGACCTTTGGCGCGCCGAAGTCA
>DATDCR010000598.1:0-25529 GCA_036524215.1 Burkholderiales bacterium | reverse complement strand
CATCGTGGTGCTGAACGAAGGCGGCGCGGTGACCGGCGGCACCGGCGGCATCGCGAATTACCGCATCCCGCCGATCTTCGGCCTGCAGGTGCGCGGCCCCTGGTACACGGGCGTCATCGCCGCGCTGCTGGTGGCGACGCTTGCGCTCCTGTGGCGGCTGGACCATTCGTGGTTCGGCCGCGCCTGCCGCGCCGTGCGCGACAACCCCGAAGCCGCCGAAGCGATGGGCGTGAACGTGGCGCGCACCAAGGTCATTGCCTTCACGTTGACGAGCGCGCTCGCCGGCATCGCCGGGATGGTCTACGCGTTCGTCGACAACACGGTCAATCCGCCCATCTTCGGCATCGAGAACGCCTTCCTGCTCCTCTTCATGGTGATCGTCGGGGGCGCCGGCCGCCATGCCGGCGCGGTGATCGGGGCGGTGCTGCTCTTCCTGCTGCCGTTCTGGCTCTCGCCGATCGTCGGCTCCCACCAGGCGCTGGTGTTCGGCGTATTGATGGTGGCCTCCATCCTGCTGCAGCCGAAAGGCCTGATCGGCATCTACGACCGGCTGGTGAAGAAGTGAGCGCCATCCTGGAAGTGCGCGGCCTCAGCAAGAGCTTCGGCGGGCTGACCGCCGTGAAAGCGCTCGACTTCGAGGTGGGCGAGGGCGAGATCCTGGGCGTCATCGGCCCCAATGGCGCGGGAAAGAGCACCACCTTCAACCTCATCGCCGGCACCTATCCGGCCGACGAAGGGTCGATCCGCTTCGCGGGCGAAGCAATCCTCGGCCTCGCGCCGCACGACATCGCCGCCCGCGGCCTGATGCGCACGTTCCAGCACAACCGGCCGTTCGCGAGCATGCCGGTGATCGAGAACGTGCTGGTCGGGGCGCATACGCGGTTCTCGTCGGGCCTATGGTCGATCGTCTTCGGTCGCGGACGCATCGAGGATGTGGAGCAGCGCCGGCGCGCCGAGGCGCTGGTCGACTTCGTCGGCCTCGGCGAATGGAAAGGCGCCGACGTCGGTACCCTGTCGTTCGGCCAGGGCCGGCTGCTCGAGATCGCGCGGGCGCTCGCCGGCGAGCCGCGCCTCATCCTCTTCGATGAGCCGGCGGCCGGGCTGACGCCGGCCGAGACGGCGCGCCTGGCGGAAATCATCCGCGGCATCGCCGCACGCGGCATCTCGGTGCTCCTTATCGAGCACGACATGCATTTCCTGCTCGCGCTCGCGCATCGCGTGGTGGTGCTCAACTTCGGCGCGAAGATCGCCGACGGCCTGCCCGACGAAGTCCGCGCCAACGCCGCCGTCACCGACGCCTATCTGGGCACCTATGCTGCGACTCCGTGACCTGAAGGCCGGCTACGGTGCCGCGGCCGTCCTGGCGGGCATCGATCTTCACGTGGAGAAAGGCGAGACGGTCGCGCTCCTCGGGCCCAACGGGGCGGGAAAGTCGACGCTCATGGCGGCTCTCACCGGCACCATCGCGCGCCGCTCCGGCCATATCGATTTCGAGGGCCGCAACCTGATCGCGGAAAAGAGCCATTCGATCGTGCAGCAAGGGGTGGCGCTGGTGCCGGAAGGGCGGCTGGTGTTCGCGCCCTTCACGGTCGAAGACAACCTGCGGCTGGGCGCCATTCGCCTGGACGGCGATGCGCGCGAGCGCTATGAGTTCGTCTACCGCCTGTTTCCGCGCCTCGCGGAGCGGCGCAGGCAAGCGGCTGGCACGCTATCGGGCGGCGAGCAGCAGATGCTCGCCATCGGGCGCGCGCTGATGAGCCGGCCCCGGCTGCTGCTGCTGGACGAGCCCTTCCTCGGGCTCGCGCCGCTCGTGGTGCTGGAGATCCGCCGCTCGCTCGAGCGCCTGCGGGAAAGCGGCCTCACGCTCCTCATCGTCGAGCAGAAGCTCGACATCGCGCTCAGCTTCGCGCAACGCGCCTACGTGCTGATCAAGGGCCGCGTCGCGCTGGAGGACCACACCGAGCGCCTGGCGCGGCGCCCGGATCTCGCCGATCTGTACTTTGCGCTGGCTACTTCCGGGGCTGCATCCGCAGCACCCAGTCCCTGAATCCGGTCATCAGGTCGGTGAGGAACTTCTTCGTCGCCTCGTCGGTGATGCGGCCCTGCGCGTCGAACTTGCTTTGCGCGGAGCCGATGAAGACCTCCGGACGCGGCAGCACGTGGCCCCAGAGCTGCCCGAGGATGCGGCGCAGGTCGTACTGAACGCGTGCGCCGCCCAGCGGGCCCCCGGACACGGAGAAGAGGGCGATCGGCTTGTCCTGCCAGGACTGGTTCGGCGGACGCGATGCCCAGTCGATAGCGTTCTTGAGCGCCGCCGTGACCGAGAAGTTGTATTCCGGGCTCGCGATCAGCACGCCGTCGGCCGCCGCCACTTCAGCGCGGAAGCGCTTCACGGGCTCCGGCAGGCCGGCGTCGAACACGTCCTGGTTGAAGAGCGGCAGGTCGTCGATGCGCGCATAGGTCATGGTCATGCCGGCCGGCATGAGCCCGGCGCAGGCCTTCAGCGCCGCGGTGTTGTAGGACGCCTTGCGCAGGCTGCCGCTGATTCCCAGGATCTTCAGATCTGCCACTGCCGCCTCCCGATTTCGAAAAGCGGCGAGTTTACATGGAGGCGGCACGAAACCTGCGCTCTTTCAGGCGGAAGGAACGCTCATGAAGCCCCTGGTTTCGCTTTGCATTGCCGCAACCGCCACGCTCGCCGCCGGCTGCGCCAGCTCCGAGACCTTCCGTCAGCTCGATACCAACGGCGACGGCTTCGTCTCGCGGCAGGAAGCGCTGCGCGACGACAAGGTAGGCCGCTCGTTCGATGCGGCCGACCGCAACGCGGACGGCAAGCTCGACCGCGAGGAGTTCGCCACCCTGCCTGCCCGCTAGTGCTCGTGCCGGTGGTGCAGGTCGGGGTAGTGCGGATGCCGGTGGCGCAGGCGCGGATGGCTATGCACGTGGCTGTGCGGCTCCTCGCCGTGCCATTGCGCCGGGTGCTGGTGCTGATGGTGCTCGTCATGCACGTGCACGTGCTCGTGCATCACGGCCGCGTGGACATGCTCGTGCTCATGCCGCTCGGTGACATGGAGCCACACGCCGATCGCCATTAGCGCGCCCGCCGCCCAGAACATCGAGCCGGCCTGCTCGCCGAGGATCGGCAGGGCGAGCAGGGCACCGAAGAAGGGCGCCACGGAAAAGTAGGCGCCGGTGCGCGCCGTGCCGAGATCGCGCAGCGCCATGATGAAGAGCACCAGGCTCACGCCGTAGCCGAAGAGGCCGACGAGGCCGGTGATGAGCAGCGCGCCCGTCGCCGGCATCCTCGCGCCTTGCGCATACGCGAGCGCGAGATTGACCGAGCCGGCGGCGAGCCCTTTCAGGCAGGCGAGCATCACGGCATCGCCACCCGAAACGCGCCGCGTCAGGTTGTTGTCGAGCGCCCACGCCGCGCAGGCGCCGGCGATGAGCAGCGGACCGATCAAGCCTCCGGCGCGAGGCAGCTGCTCCCACGAAAGCAGCACGCCGCCGGCGACGATCGCGGCCATGCCCATCAGCACGCGACGGTCGACGTTCTCGCGGAACACCACCCAAGCCACGGACGCCGTGAAGACCGCCTCGAGGTTGAGCAGCAGCGATGCCGTCGCGCCTTCGGTGCGCACCAGGCCATACATGAGGAGCGCCGGCCCGAGCACGCCGCCGGCCGCAACCGCGCCCGCGAGCCAGCCCCAGTCCGGTCGCGGAATCGCCGGCAAAGGCCGCCGGCGAAGCGCGAGCCAGAGACCGAGCCCCAGGCCGCTCGCGAGGTAGAGAAGGCCGGCGAGAAGGAGCGGCGTCACCTGGCCGACCATCACCTTGGCGAGCGGCGTGCTCGCGCCGAAGAGCGCGGCCGACAGCAAGGCGTAAGAAATGGCTTTGCGGCGCATTGCCTATCCTAATTCGATCGCCTAGACTAAATGCGCTGCAAACGGGGGTGCCGGCAGACTCCCCGCCTCACAGACGCTGTCCAGCGTCCAAGCTCTGCTCTGATACCGGCTGCGTGCCGGCGAGGAGCCATCGTGAAAGAAACCTGCATGGCCGTGGCGACCATCTTTGCCACCAGCGCTGCTTTTGCCGAGACCCTCAATTTCGACGCCGATCCGCCGGGTTCGCTTCCCGCAACGTGGCAGCAAGGCGTGACCGGCAAGGGCCATCCGCATTGGGCCGTCAAAGCGGATGCCGCGGCGCCGAGCAAGCCCAATGTGCTGCAGCAGTCGGGCAGCGGCACCTTTCCCTGGTGCGTCGTGCGCGGCACGTCGGTGGAGAACGGCTTCGTCGAGGTGCGCTTCAAGGCGATCGCGGGAAAGGAAGACCAGGCCGGCGGCGTCGTGTGGCGCTGGAAGGACGGCGACAACTACTACGTCGCGCGCGCCAACGCGCTCGAGAACAACGTATCCCTCTATCACACCACGAACGGGCGGCGTAACACCATCCAGTACGTCGACGCGCCCGTGCCGCCGAACGCGTGGCACACGCTGCGCGTCGAATTCTCCGGCAGCCGCATCAAGGTCGTGCTGAACGGCAGGACGTATATCGAGCTGGAGGACGCGCACCTCAAGGGCGCGGGTGCCGTCGGCTTGTGGACGAAGGCGGATAGCGTCACCGCGTTCGACGACTTCTCGTACGGCCGGCAATGATCGGCCGCATCCTGATCGCCCGCGCGCTGCGCGCCTTCACCGACGGCTTCATCGCCATCGTGCTGCCGGCGTATCTGCTCGCCCTCGGGCTCGGCCAGCTCGAGGTCGGCTTCATCAGCACCGCGACGCTCCTCGGCTCGGCGCTCGCCACGCTCGCCATCGGCCGCTGGGGGCATCGCTTTTCGCTGCGGCGGCTCCTCCTGGCGGCGGCGCTGCTCATGGCGGCGACGGGATTCGCCTTCGCCGGGCTCTCGTCGCTGTGGCCGCTCCTGCTGGTGAGCTTCGTCGGCACGCTGAACCCGTCGAGCGGCGACGCGAGCATCTTCATGCCGCTTGACCACACGATGCTCGCGACGAGCGCGGACCGCCCGGGCGCCTTTGCCCGCTACAGCTTCCTCGGCTCGATCTTCGGCGCGCTCGGCGCGCTCGCCGCCGGCGTGCCGCAGTGGCTCGGCTCGCACGTCGCGATGCTCGACGCGCTGCGCGGCATGTTCCTCCTCTATGCGCTGATCGGGCTCGCGGTCTGGGGGCTGTATCTCGGCCTGCCGGAGCCGGCCGCGGAAGAAGCGAAGCCGATGGCGCCGCTCGGGCCCTCGCGCGGCATCGTGTGGCGGCTTGCCGCGCTCTTCAGCGTCGATTCGTTCGCCGGCGGCCTGATCCTCAACTCGCTCCTCGCGCTGTGGCTTTTCCAGCGCTTCGGCGTGTCGCTCGCCGCGGCCGGCGCGTTCTTCTTCTGGACCGGGCTGCTCTCGGCGGGCTCGCAGCTCATCGCGCCGCTCATCGCCCGGCGCATCGGGCTCGTCAACACGATGGTCTTCACGCACATCCCTTCCAGCTTCTGCCTGATCGGGGCGGCCCTCGCGCCTGGCCTTCCGCTCGCGCTCGGCTTTCTGCTCGCGCGCAGCCTGCTGTCACAGATGGACGTGCCCGCGCGCGGCGCGTTCGTGATGAGCGTCGTGACGCCGGCGGAGCGGCCGGCCGCGGCGAGCTTCACTTCCGTGCCGCGCAGCCTCGCCTCGGCGCTCAGCCCTTCGCTCACCGGCGCCCTGTTCGCCGCCGGGGCGATGGCGGCACCGCTCATCGCCTGCGGGGTGCTCAAGATCGCCTACGACCTCGCGCTCTTCGCCGCGTTCCGGCGCATCGAGCTTGACGCTAAGTACTCTCCCGGATAAAAACGCGCCCATCTCACCTGGGAGGGAGAGTCGATGCGATCACTCGTAATGGCGCTTGCCGCCTCGGCATGCGCGTTCACCGCCGGCACGTCCGCGGCGGCAGAGGACAAGCTGCTGGCGCGCGGGACCTATCTCATGAACAGCATCGTGGCGTGCGGCAACTGCCACGTGCAGCGGGGGGAGAAGGGCCAGCCGCTCCTGGACCGCGGCCTGTCGGGCGGCATGCTGTTCGACGAGGAGCCGTTCAAGGCCTATGCGCCGAACATCACGCCGGACGCGGAGACCGGCATCGGCAAATGGACCGATGCGCAGCTCGCGAAAGCGATCCGCGAGGGTATCCGTCCGGACGGCACGGTGATCGGACCGCCGATGCCGATCATGTTCTATCGCGGCATGGCCGACGAAGACCTGAAGGCGATCGTCGCCTACTTGCGCGCGCAGCCGGCGGTGAAGCACGCGGTGCCGAAGTCCGAGTACCGCATCAAGCTGCCGCCGAGCTACGGGCCGGAGATCAAGAAGAAGATCGCCGCGCCGAGCCGCAAGGATCCGGTCAAGTACGGCGCTTATCTCGCCGGACCGGCCGGGCATTGCCTCGACTGCCATACGCCCTGGGTGAAGGGCGTGCCGGACTTGAAGCGCGCCGGAGCGGGCGGCAACCCGTTCCGCGGGCCCTGGGGCGTCTCGGTCGCGCGCAACCTCACGCCGCACGAGAGCGGGCTCAAAGGCTGGACCGACGCCGAGATCGCGCGCGCCATCCGCGAAGGCGTGCGCAAGGACGGCACGCCGCTCAAGCCGCCGATGGCGTTCGGCTGGTACAGGAACATCGACGACGCCGACATGAAGGCGCTCGTCGCGTACCTGCGCTCGATGAAACCCCAGCCTTTCGGCGCGATGTAAGAATCTATTTGCCCGCGTGGACCAGGGTGACCTGGTTCACGAGGCTGTTGGCGAGGACGAAGTCGCCGTTCTTCGTGACGTCCGTATTGCGCACGATGTTGCCGCCGCCCGCGATCGCCCAGCTCTGGAATTTCTCGCTCTTCGGATCGAAGCGCACCACCGTGTTGGGCGACGATTCCGACTCGCTGTACCAGATCACGCCCTTGATCGCCGAGATGCCGTAAGGCGCGGACTTGGCGCCGCTTGGCGAGGGCCATTCCTTCACTTCGCCGGTCTTCGGGTTCAGGCGGCCGAGGTAGCCGCGCGAATAGTCGGTGTACCAGACCATGTCGTCGCCGGTGATGGCGATGCGGCGCGGCCGCGAGGCGCTGTCGGGCAGGACGAATTCCTTCACCGCGAGCGTCTTCTGATCGATGCGCGCCACCTTGTTCGTGCCGAAGAGCACCGAATAGACGTTGTTCCTGGAATCCACCGCCATCCCGTACGGCCGCGAATTCGCCGTCGGCATCGTGATGAGCTTGATGTCGCCGCTCTTCGGATCGAGGCGGCCGATGCGGTTGCCGCCCTGGATGCTGAACCAGAGGATGCCTTTCTTATCGAAGATCGGCGTGTGCGGATCCTTCGCCGCCGGGTCCGGCATCTTGTATTCGGTCACCTCGCCGGTCTTCGGATTGAGCTTGCCGACGAGGCCGGCGGCATTGCCGGTGTACCAGATGTTGCCGCTGCGGTCTTCGACCAGCCCGTGCGGTCCGGAATGCGGCGTCTTGAGCGGAAATTCCTTCACCTGGCCGGTCTTGGGATCGATGCGGCCGAGGGCGTTGACCATCTGGCCGGTGTACCAGAGCGAGCCGTCCTTCGCGGCGAGCGGATCGTGCGGCCGCGAGGCGGGCGTCGCGACCTGCCACGCCTTCATCGATACCTTCACCGGTCCCGGCACGATGACCGCATCGGGCCGTCCTTTCACCGGATAGGTCTTCACCAGGTACTCCATCATCGCCGGCTCCTTGTCCACGGGGATCTGGGCGCCGTGATGCTTCATCATCTGCATCACGGTCTTCCAGCCTTCCTCGGTGTAGCCGGTGCCGACGCGCGCCGAGAGCGGGTGGCAGCTGTTGCAGCCGGCGTCGACGAGCGCCTTGCCGGTATTGGCGACGTCCTGGCTCCATGCCGCGGCCGGCAACGCCAAGGCGCAAGCGATCAGCGTCTTCCTCATAGCCTCCTCCGTGGTGAAATGAGCGACGCGGCATCGTATGCGGCGGCGGTGAGTAGGTAAACTGCGCGCTGCAACATTCCGGAGGAGGGAAACCGTGAAGAACTGGCTCGTCGCCGCGCTGCTCGCGCTCTTTTCCTGCTTTGCCTTCGCGCAGGGCTTTCCCGAGCGTCCGGTGCGCATCATCGTCCCGCTCACGCCGGGCGGCTCGCCCGACACCATCGCGCGCGCCCTCGCGCAGAACCTGCAAGGCGTCTGGCCGCAGCCGGTGGTGGTCGAGAACAAGCCGGGCGGCAACCAGAACATCGGCGCCGATCTCGTCGCGAAGAGCGCGCCGGACGGCTACACGTGGCTCCTCTCGCCGGACAACGTCTTCGCGATGAACCCCTACCTCGGCAAGCAGCCGTTCGATCCGCTCGCCGATTTCACGCCGGTCACGGAGGTGGCCCGCATCGCCTTCCTCCTGGTCGTGCACCCATCGGTTCCGGCGAACAACGTCAAGGAGCTCGTGGCGTATGCGAGGTCGAAGCCCGGCGAGCTCAACTTCGGCTCCTCCGGCAACGGCAGCCCGCAGCACCTCGGCACCGCGCTCTTGCAGCTCCTCACCGGCATCAAGATGAACCACGTGCCTTACAAGGGCGCGGCACCGGCGGTGAGCGACCTCTTGCCCGGACGCATCCAGGTCTGGATCGGCGCGTCGAACACGCTGCTGCCGCACATCAAGGACGGCAGGCTGCGGCTGCTCGGCAGCACGGCGCCGGAGCGCTTCCCGAGCCTCGGCGACGTGCCGACCATCGCCGAAGCCGGCGTGCCGGGCTACTCGCTCGATCCCTGGCTCGGCCTCTTCGTGCCGGCGAGGACGCCGCCGGAGATCGTCAATCGCATCCACGCCGAGACCGTGCGCATCCTCGGCGGCGCGGACCTGAAGGCGAAGCTCGCCGCGCAGGGCATCATCCTGACGACGAACGCGACAGCGTCGGAATTCAGCCAGTTCGTGCGCGGCGAGCATGCGCGCTGGGGCAAGATCATCCAGGACGCCGGCATCAAGGTGGAGTAGCCATGAAGAGCGAGATCCTGCGCGACGTTCCCTCACCGGTGCCGGAGCAGCGCGAGCTCTGGGGCAGCGATGCCATCGCGGCGATGCTGCGCGCGCTGGACCTGCCGTATCTCGCGCTCAATCCCGGCGCGAGCTATCGCGGCCTGCACGACAGCATCGTCAACTACCTCGGCAACGAGAAGCCGCAGATGCTGCTCTGCCTGCACGAGGAATCGGCGGTCGCGATCGCGCACGGCTATGCCCGGGCATCCGGCAAGATGATGGCCGTCGCGCTGCATTCGAACGTCGGCCTCATGCACGGCTCGATGGCGATCTTCAATGCGTGGTGCGACCGCGTGCCGATGCTGATCCTCGGCGCGACGGGCCCGTGGGACGCGGCGCGGCGCCGGCCCTGGATCGACTGGATCCATACCGCTTCCGACCAGGGCGCGCTGGTTCGCGACTACACGAAGTGGGATAACCAGCCGGCTTCCGTGCCGGCCGCGTACGAAGCGCTGCTGCGCGCGGTGCAGATGGCGGACACCGCGCCGCGCGGCCCGACGTATATCAACCTCGATGCAGCGCTGCAGGAAGCGAAGATCGGCGCCCTGCCGGCGCTGCCGGAGGTTTCGCGCTTCGCCCCGCCGCCACCGGTCTTCCCGAATCCGGAGACGGTGAAGCAGGCCGCCCAGCTCCTGTCGTCCGCCAGGAACCCCGGACTGCTCATCGGCCGCGTGTCGCGCAGCGAAGCCGCCTGGAAGGCGCGCATCGCGCTTGCCGAGAAGCTTCAGGCGAAGGTGTGGACCGATATCAAGACGGCCGCGGCGTTCCCGACCGATCATCCGCTGCACGCGGCGCCGCCCGCGACATTCCCGGACGGCAAGGTCCTGCGCGAGTGCGACGTCATCGTCTCGCTCGACTGGGTCGATACCGCCGGCACGCTGAAGGTCGCATTTGGCGATGCGCCCATCAGCGCGAAGGTGATCCGCGTCTCCGTAGATGCGCACCTGCATCGCGGCTGGAGTGCCGACGACCAGGGGCTGCCGCCGGGCGACGTTTACCTGATGTGCGAGCCGGATGTCGCGGTGCCGATGCTTCTGGAGGCCGTGAAGGCGCGACCCGCAGCGGTTTCGCCCAAAGCTGCGCCAGAGGCGGCGAAGGATGAAGTGGTGTCGATCCGCGCGCTCGCCAATGCGTTCAACGAGCTCACGCAAGGTATGGACGTGTGCATCACCAAGCTGCCGCTCGGCTGGAACGGCGCCTATCGCCATTTCCGCCATCCGCTCGATTACCTCGGGCAGGACGGCGGCGGCGGCGTCGGGGCGGGGCCGGGCCTCACGGTCGGCGCGGCGCTGGCGCTCAAAGGCAGCGATCGCATGGTGGTCGGCATCGTCGGCGACGGCGACTTCCTGATGGGCAACACCGCGCTCTGGACCGCGACGCACTACAAGCTGCCGTGCCTCTTCCTCGTCGCGAACAACCGCTCCTTCTACAACGACGAGATGCACCAGGAACGCGTGGCGAAGGAGCGCGGCCGTCCGGTCGAGAACAAGTGGATCGGCCAGCGCATCGACGAGCCGGACATCGATCTCGCGATGCTCGCGCGCGCGCAGGGTGCGATCGGCATCGGTCCGGTCAAGGAGCTGAGCGAGCTTCGCCCGGCGCTGGAGAAGGCGATCCGGGAAGTGAAGTCCGGCGCGGTCTGCGTCGTCGACGTGCGGGTGAAGCCCGGGTACGACACCAACATGGGTGGAACGCCGCCAAGGGACTTGCGCCTCAAATGAAAAAAATTGCAGCGAGCAAGCAACTCATCGAGGACCTCGTCGCCGCCAGCCGGATCCTGGCCGACCATGGCGTGCTGGATGCCTATGGCCACGTCAGCGCCCGCAGCGACAAGCGGCCGCAGCACTTCATCATGTCGCGCTCGCGCGCGCCGGCGATCGTCACGGCCGCCGACCTGGTCGAGTGGGGACCGGACAGCGAGGCCGCGACCGGCGACAAGCGCAAGGGCTTCATCGAGCGCTACATCCACGGCGAGATCTATCGCGCAAGGCCGGAGGTGATGGCGGTGGTGCACAGCCACTCGCCCTCGGTGATTCCGTTCGGCATTGCGAAGACGAAGCTGCGGCCGGTCTACCACATGGGCTCGTTCCTCTGGTCGGGCGCGCCGGTCTGGGACATCCGCAAGGTGCGCGAGGAGAACGACCTGCTGGTGCGCGACCGGCCGCTCGGCGAGGCGCTCGCCCACGGCCTTGGCAAGTGCAACTGCGTGCTGATGCGCGGCCACGGCATGACGGTGGTAGGGGACAGCGTGCAGGAGGCCGTGTTCCGCGCTATCTACACGGAGATGAACGCGCGGCTGCAGCTTCAGGCGACGCAGCTCGAAGGGCCGCTCGAGTTCCTCACCGACGAGGAAGGCCGCCGCGCGACCGCGGCTAACCGCGGAACGCTGGAGCGGCCGTGGGAGCTCTGGAAGAAACGCGCATTAGCCAAAATGCGATCGTGAGGTTGAGGAGGTTCCAGCCGATGCCGTTGATGAAGGCGGCGCGGTAGGAGCCGGTCAGGTCGAAGATCGCGCCGGACATCCAGCCGCCGAGCGCCATGCCGAAGAGCGTGGCCATCAGGACCACGCCGGTGCGCGCGCCGGCCTCCCGCGGGTCGAAATACTCTCGCACGATGAGCGCGTAGGCCGGAACGATGCCGCCCTGGAAAAGACCGAAGAGCGCCGAGACGACGTAGAGGGAGACGAGACCGTCGGAGGGCAGGAAGAGCACGAGGGCGATGCCCTGCAGCGCCGAGCCCAGCAGCAGCGTGCGCAAGCCGCCGATGTGGTCCGAGATCCATCCCGAGGCGAGCCGGCTGACGATGCCGAAGCCGAGCATCAGCGACAGCATCTCGGCGCCGCGCGCCGGGCCGTAGCCGAGATCGGCGCAGTACGCGACGATGTGGACCTGCGGCATCGACATCGCCACGCAGCACGCCACGCCGGCGAGCGAGAGCAGCAGCATCAGGGCATTGGGCGACAGTCCCAGCGGCCGCGAGGTTGCGCTTCCCGCCGCGGACGCCGAAGACGCGCCGATCGCCGGAGCGCGGCGCAGCAGCACGAGCGCCAGGAGCAGGATGCTCGCCGTGCAGAAAGCGCCGATGCCGATGTAGGTGGCACGCCAGCCGGAAGTGGCGAAGAAGTACTGCACGACCGGCGGCCACACCGTGCCGGCGAGGTAATTGCCGCTCGCGCAGATGGCCACTGCAATGCCGCGGCGGCGATTGAACCAGAGCGCCGTGTCCGCGACGAGCGGCGCGAACGTCGCCGAGCAGCCGAGAAAGCCGATCAGCAGGCCGTGCACGAGCGCGAACTGGCCGAGGCTCTGCGATACGCCCGCGAGGACGAAGCCCGCGCCGAGGCAAAGGCCGCCGATGATCACCGGCACGACCACGCCGAAGCGGTCCGCGAGGCGTCCCATCAGGATGCCGCCGAGGCCGAAGCCGATCATCGTCGTGGTGTAGGGAAGCGATGCCCCGCCGCGCGCGCTGCCGAACTCGGCCTGCACCGCGGGGAGCGCGACCGACATGATGTACATGCCCACGCCGCCTACGGTCATCAGCGCGAGCGACGCCGCGAGCCGCTTCCAGGCATAAGGCGATTCCTGTTCCATGTCCTGAGCTTGCGTGATCTTGTTCACGGCGTGTCGAGTTACGGCAGATTACTATCCTTGCAAGGGAGGCATTCGATGAAAAGCGAAATGAAGCGAATCCTTGTCGGTGTGTTCGTCGCCGCAGCTTCTACGGCCGTGTGCGCGGCGGACAACGTTGGAACAGCGATCGGCGGCGGCGTCGGCGGCGCGGCGGGCGCTGCGGTTGGACAGAAGGCCGGCGGCAAATCGGGAGGCGTAGTCGGCGGCGCAGTGGGCGGCGCGGCGGGCGCTGCGGTCGGCACGCGCGGGCCCGGCCAGGGCGGCGCGATCGTCGGTGGCGCCGCCGGCGGCGCGGCAGGTGCAGCGATCGGCCAGCAGGTCGGCGGCGATAGTGGCTCGGTTGTCGGCGCGGGCGTGGGCGGCGCCGCGGGTGCGGTGATCGGCCGCAAGCTCGCCGGCGGCGACAAGCAGCAGAACCAGGGCAGCGGCAGCGCGGCGGCGCAGGCCGTGCAGGTTCGCCAGGTGAAGCAGGAGGAGCACGAGCGAGATCGCGGAGAGCATCGCCAAGGCTGCGAGCGCAAACACCACGGCAAGGGCAAGGGCTACGCGAAAGGCCACGACAAGCACTGCTGAAGCACATGCTAGAGTCTCCCGGGAAAATCCCCCGGGAGACTCAGCATGGCAGCTCGTTCGTCACCACCGTCCACGATCGGCCAGGTCAGGGACGTCTTCCCTAAGCTCGGAGAGCTGACCGACAAGGTCGTGTTCGGCGACGTCTGGGAGCGCGCGGGCCTCTCGAAGCGCGACCGCAGCCTCGCCACCGTTGCAGCGCTCGTCGCGCTCTCCAAGACCGACCAGCTGCGCGGCCATCTATGGCGCGCGCTCGACAACGGCGTAAAGCGCGAGGAGATCGTCGAGCTCATCACGCATCTCGCGTTCTATTGCGGCTGGCCGCATGCCGGCAGCGCGGCGCTGGTGGCGAAGCAGGTGTTCGAAGAACGCCAGGCATGAAGATCGCCTTCATCGGCCTGGGCGCGATGGGGCGGCCGATGGCTGCAAACCTGCAGCGCGCCGGCCACGAGGTCAGGGCGCACGACCTGCGCCGCGTCGATGGCTTTCCCAACTGGTGCTCGAGCATAGAAGAAGCGGCGCAAGGCGCCGCGCTTGCCTTCACGTCGGTGCCCGGGCCGGCGGAAGTCGAGCAGGTGGGCGAGAAGCTCAAAGGCTCGCTCGCGCGCGGCGCCGCCTGGTTCGACCTGTCGACCAATTCGCCGCAGCGCATCCGCCGCCTGCACGCCGCGCTCGCCAAGGTCGGAATCGATCTGCTCGATGCGCCGGTGAGCGGCGGCCCGGCCGGCGCGCAAAGCGGCAAGCTCGCCATCTGGGTCGGCGGCGAGAAAGCGGTGTACGACAAGCACGTGCCGGTGCTCAAAGCGATCGGCGATCAGCCGCTCTACGTCGGGCCGATCGGCGCGGGCACGGTGGCGAAGCTCGCCCACAACTGCGCCAGCTTCTCGCTGCAGGCGGCGCTCGCCGAGATCTTCACCCTTGGCGTGAAGGGCGGCGTGGAGCCGCTCGCGCTGTTTCGCGCGCTGCGGCAGGGCGCGACGGGCCGCAAGCGCACCTTCGACCGCCTCGCGGATCATTTCCTGCCCGGCAAATACGATCCGCCGGCTTTTACGGTGCGCCTCGCGCACAAGGACGTGGCGCTGGCCATGGAGCTGGCGAAGGAAATCGGGGTGCCGATGCGCGTGGGCGAGATCGCGCTGCAGGAGCTCGCGGCGGCCATGCAGCGCGGCTGGGCCGAGCGCGATTGCCGCGTCGCAATGACGCTGCAGGAAGAGCGCGCCGGCGTCACTGCGCGCGTCGCGGCGGATCGATTGCGCGAAGCGCTGGAGGAGTGATCTTGACGGACGTCAAAAGCCCGGATCGGCAAGGCGGTAGTAATAGCTTCCTCAAGGGAAGGACAATGCCCATGCCGATCACCACCAAGTCCCTTCTGCGCCGTGCGACCCACGACGTCGGCGCGAGGACGCATTACCTGTCGGAGACATTCAGCCAGAGCAAGAAGGCGGCGAGCGACAAGATGATCCCGATCCGCAAGCGCCACCTCAAGTATGAAGGGAACGTCGCCAAGGTGGTGCACACGCTCGAGGACGGTCGGCAAGTAAGGTACCGAATCGAAATCGTGTAATTGTCCGCCGACAGCGCCTCCAGCCCGCCTCAGCCGCGCATCCTGCTCGCGGGCACCACCGTAGCGGTGCAGAACTTCACCCGGGCGCTCGGCAGCCACGCCGTGGTGATCCCCGCCTATAGCGTGCGCGAGGCGCTGCAGGTTCCGCTGGACGAGATCGACGCCGTGCTGTGCAACGTGCGCTTCGACGAATCGCGCATGTTCGAGTTCCTGCAGGCGCTGGGCGAGCGCATGGGCGCTCGCCGCATCCCGGTGATCTGCGTGCGCATGTACCGCGTCTTCTCCCCCACGACGCTCACCGCCGTGGCCGAGGCGCTGCAGGTCCTCGGCGTTACCCGCTTCCTCGACCTCTTCGACCTGCGCGAGCGCGAAGGGCTCGAGGTGGCGCTGAACGAGCTGCGCGAGGCAGTGCTCGAAGAATGCGCCAAGGCAGAATAGCGCCATGGAACGCATCGCCTTCATCGGTTTCGGCGAGGCCGGGCAGACGATCGGCCGCGGCCTGCTGCGCGCCAATCCGGTTCGCATCCGCGCCTACGATCTCCTTTTCGACTCGCGGGCCGACGACGGCGCGGCGCTGCAGGCGGCCGGGCGTCTCGCCGTCGGCGTCGCACGCGACCATGTCGACGCCGTGCGCGACGCCGACCTCGTCTTCCTCGCGGTAACGTCGAGCTCGAGCCTGGACGCGACCCGCTCCTGCCTTGCGGGGCTGCATCAGGGGCAGCTGTTCCTCGACATCAACTCCGTTTCGCCGCAACGCAAGATCGAAACCGCGGCGCTCGTTGCGCCGACCGGCGCCGGGTACGTCGACGTGGCGGTGATGGCGCCGGTCGCGCCCTACGAGCACAAGGTGCCTTGCCTGATCGGCGGCCCGGGTGCCGCAGCGCTCCTGCCGCGCGCGCTTGCGCTCGGCATGAAGATGGAAGCCGTCTCCGCCGAGGTGGGGCAGGCCTCGGCGATCAAGATGTTCCGCTCGATCATGATCAAGGGCATGGAAGCACTGGTGCTCGAATCCATGCTCGCCGCCAGCGAGTACGGCGTGGAGGAGCGGGTCCTCGCGTCGCTGAAGGAGACCTTCCCGACGCTGGATTGGGAGAGAATCGCCGGCTACATGATCGAGCGCGTGGTGAGTCACGGCAAGCGGCGCGCCGCGGAGATGCGCGAGGTGGCCGAAACGCTGAAGGCCATCGGCCTCGAGCCGCTGATGGCTTCGGCCACCGCGGCGCGACAGCAGTGGCTTGCCGATCTCGGCGTGAAGGAGAAGCTCGGCGGCCGCAAGACCGAGAACCGCGCAGAGCTCGTGCGGCTCATCCGCGCCGCGCTCGAGAAATGAAGATCGCCGTTCTCGGCGGCGGTCACGGCGCCTACGCCGCCGCCGCAGATCTCGCCGAGCAGGGACACGAGGTGCGGCTGTGGCGGCGCGATCGCGCGGCCTTCGCGCCGGTGCTCGGATCGGGCGAGATCGCGCTGATCGACGAGCGCGGCCGGCGTGCGGTCAAGGTGGCGGCAAAGACAGACATCGGCGAAGCGGTGCGCGGCGCCGAGCTCGTCCTGATGCCGGGGCCCGCGACCGCGCAGCTCGACATCAGCCGCGCCATGGCGCTGCACCTCGAGCCGGGGCAGGTGGTGTTCATGCCGCCGGGCACCTTCGGCGCCTTTGCCATCCCGCACGCGATCGGCTTTCCTCCCGGCGTGCTGTGGGCCGAGACCGGCACGCTGCCGTACCTCGCGCGCAAGCGCGGTGCGGCGGAGGTGGCGATCACGGTGCGCGCCGTGCGGCTGCCCACCGGTGTCTATCCGGCGCGTGACGCGGAGCGCGCGATGTCGACCCTGAAGAAGGCGTACCCGTCGGTGCATCCGTGCGGCAATGCGCTCTCGGGCGCGCTGATGAACGCCGGCCCGGTCATCCATCCGCCGCTCATTCTCATGAACGCCGCGCCGCTCGAGCATTTCGAGCGCTGGGACATCCATAACGAGGGCACGCAGCCGTCGGTGCGCGCGGTGACCAACGCGCTCGATGCCGAACGAATCGCCGTCAGGGAAAGGCTCGGATTTGCGCCCCCGCACTATCCGCTCGCCGACCACTACGCCAGCGATCGCTGGATGTACGGCGATGCGCATCGCAAGCTGGTGAAGTCGGGCGACTGGCGCGAGAAGATCGACCTGCACCAGCATCGCTACATGACCGAGGACGTGGTGTTCGGGCTCGCCTTCCTCGCCTCCGTCGCGCGCTGGGCCGGAGCGGCGGCGCCCATCGCGCACGGCCTGCTCGCCGTCGCCGGCGCGATCCTCGGCCGCGATCTCGCGCGCGGCGAGCGCACGCTCGACGCGCTCGGGCTCGCCGGCCTTTCACCCGCCGAGCTCGCGAAAAGGCTGGAATGAAGATCGCCGCCGTCGGTGCCGGTCGCATGGGGCGCGGCATCGCGCTCGCCTTCGCGTACGCCGGCTACGAAGTCGCGCTCGTTGATCTCAAGCGGCGCAGCGCGAGCGAATGGGAAGAGCTCGCCGCGCAGGCGAGCGCGGAGATGCGCTCCAGCATGGACATGCTGGCCGAGCTCGGCGCCATGCCGGCCGAAGCCGTGGCGCGGATCATGGCGCGCATCGAGCTGGTGCCGGAAGATCGCGCGCGCGCGATTTCCGATTGCGAGATCGTCTTCGAAGCCGTGCCGGAAACGCTCGAGGCGAAACGCGATGCCTTCGCGCGCCTTTGCCGGATCGCGTCGCCGGACGCGGTCCTCGCATCGACCACCTCGACCATCCTCGTCACCGACCTCGTGCCGCTCGCGACGCATCCGGAGCGCCTGCTGAACGCGCACTGGCTCAACCCGGCTTACCTGATTCCCCTGGTCGAGCTCTCGGTGCATCCGGGAACGCGGGTGCTCGAGCGGATGAAGCGCGTGCTCGAGGACGCAGGCAAGGTTCCGGTGGTCTGCGGACCGACGCCCGGCTACATCGTGCCCCGCCTGCAGGCACTCATCATGAACGAGGCCGCGCGCATGGTGGAGGAGGGCGCGGCGAGCGCCGAGGAGATCGACAAGGCGACGCGCTACGGCCTCGGGCTGCGCTTCGCCGCGATCGGCGTGGTGGAGTTCATCGATTACGGCGGCAACGACATCCTCTACTACGCGAGCCGCTACCTCGCCGAAACCGTCAGCGCGCAGCGCTACACGGCGCCGGACAACGTGCAGCGGCTGATGCGCGAGGGAAGGCTCGGCTTGAAGACGGGCCGCGGCTTCTACGATTACGCCGGTCGCGACCTGCGTGCCTATCGAAAGGACGTGCTGGCGCGCACGCTGGGCGAGTTGCGGCAGAGCGGCCGCTTCCGGCCGCCGCGCTAGAGGCTACCTAAGGTTCCAGGTGGCGCGCGCTGCGACGATCACTTCCGCCCACGCCAGGCTGTAGACCTCGGGCTCCACGCCCGCCGGGTCGAGCACGATCGACATCGACCAGTTGCAGCCGCTCGTGTCGGGACTGTCGAGGCGCGTCACGCCGATCACGCTCACCTTCTCGCAGCCCTCGTAGGTCCGCAACTGCATGGTGAGCTGGCGCCGCAGCTCGTCCATGTCCAGGACCGCGCGCTGCGGTTCGAGGCCGTCGAGCGTGGTGGCGGAAAGATCGAGGCCGTGCAGTGTGGCGTCCGGGTCCTGGGGGCGTGCGGAATTCATGAAAATCGGGTCGACGGGGCGCTATGGTACCTGCCTGCCGCATTTTTGTGGGGACAAACCCGATCGCGATCCTGCCTTGGCTCTTTGACCTCGGTTAATTGTTGTGGGGCGCTTTGAGTTGCACGACGGATACGGATAGCCTTCGCGCGTGCGCGATCAGGCTGCCGTGATGAACCGCTTGACGCTGCGCTTCGCCGATCCCGGCTTCGAGGCGCCATTCCTCGAGGAGCAGGCGCGCAAGGCGCGGCGCCCGCTGCGCATGGTGGCGCTGTGGGGCGCGATCATCGTTCTGGTGCTGTGGGCGCTCGTCGCCGTGACCTACGGTGACACTCCCAACGTCAATGCGCGGCTCGCCGTGCCGATGGTGCTGATGCTGGCGACGCTGGCGCTCGCCTATGCGTCGACCCTCGTCGAGGCGCCAAGCTTCGTCCGTCATCATCAGGTCGTCGTCACGATCGCGGTTTGCCTGCTCTCGGTCGCGGCCGTCCACCTCGCGTCGCTCATGCTGCCGGCCGAGGGCCTGGTGCTGATGGTCATCCATACGTTCAACATCTACGCCCTGCTGCGGCTTCGCTTCCCGACGGCGGTGGCCTGCGCATGGCTCACCGCCGCGATGTATCTGGGCTACGGCGACGCGGCCGGCACGCCGGGCGGGCTGTGGGAGGTCATCATCCTGCTCGGCAGCGCCAACGCCTGGGGCATGCTGGCGGCCTATCAGACGGACCTGCTGGTGCGCCGCGAATATTTGGCGGCGCGCGCGCTAAGGCTCGCGGAAGCCGACCTGCGCCGCGCGCGCGACCAGGCGGTGGCGGCGACGCAGGCGAAGAGCCAATTCCTCGCCAACATGAGCCACGAGCTGCGTACGCCGCTGAACGCGATCATCGGCTTCTCGGAAGCCCTGACCGAGCGCATGTTCGGCGAGCTGAACGCAAAGCAGGACGAGTACCTGAAGGACATCCACTCGTCGGGCCGGCATCTCCTCTCGCTCATCAACGACATCCTGGATCTTTCGAAGGTCGAGGCGGGGCGCATGGAGCTCGACGTGGCGGCCTTCCATCTGCCGTCGGCCATCGACAGCGCGATGGTCCTGATCCGCGAGCGCGCGGCGCGCCATGGCGTGACGCTCGAATGCCGCATCGACCCCTTGCTCGGCGAATTCAAAGGCGACGAGCGCAAATTCAAGCAGGTGATGCTGAATCTGCTTTCCAACGCCATCAAGTTCACGCCGGACGGGGGAAGGATCGCGGTGAGCGCGCGCGCACGCAGCCCCCTGGTCGAAGTGGCCGTTGCCGACACCGGCGCCGGCATTGCAGCCGATGATCTGGCGCGCGTGTTCGAGGAATTCCGTCAGGTCGGCACCGACCGGGCCCGCAAAGCCGAAGGCACTGGCCTCGGACTCGCGCTCAGCAAACGCTTCGTCGAGCTGCATGGCGGCGGCATCCAGGTAACCAGCACGCCGGGCACCGGCTCGACTTTCACGTTTACCCTTGCCGAGCAGCGCTAAGCGCGGACTTTTGATGTAGCTCAAATTCCGCGCGCGACTGCCGCCCAATATCCCTGCCGGAGGATGGCGCCCGATGATCGAGTGGACCGCGGATTTGCTGCTGGGGCATGAGGCGATCGATGCCCAGCACCGGGAAATGGTGGTGGCGGCGAACGGCGTGCATCGGGCATTCGCGGGGGGATCGCGCGATGCGCGCTCGGCCGCGCTTCGCGAGCTGCGCGACGTCACGGCGGCGCATTTCCTCTACGAAGAAGAGCTCATGCGAAAGCACGCCTATCCGAATGCCGGCGTGCACGCGGAGAACCATGCCGGACTGATGGAACAGCTCGCGCGCCTGACGGCTCTGCTTCATGTCGATGGCGGCGGCGAGAAGGTCCTGCCATTCCTGCGGGGATGGGTCGTCAGCCATATCGTGCACTTCGACCGCGACGTGGTCCTGCATCTCAATCGCGCGCTGCCGGAGGCACACGGCTAGGGAGGAGGAGATCATGAGGCACACGCGCATCACCGTCACCCATTACGGCGGGCCGGATGCGATTCAGGCGATCGAAGAAGAGTGCCCCGAGCCGAAGAAAGGTGAAGTGCGGGTGAAGGTGCTGGCCGCCGGGGTCTCGCTGCCGGACATCCTCGCGCGCGAAGGCGTGCATCCTGAAACGCCGCGCGTGCCGTTCACACCAGGCTGGGACCTGGTTGGCGTGGTGGAGCGGCTCGGGCGCGGGGTCTCCGGGATCGAGGCAGGCCAGATGGTCGCCGCCATGCCGATCAGCGGTGCCTACACGCAGTTCATCTGCCTGCCGCAAGAGGAGCTGGTTCCGGTGCGTTCCGGCCTGGACCCCGCCGAAGCGGTCAGCCTCGTCCTCAACTACATCACGGCGTACCAGATGCTGCATCGTTCCGCAAAAGTCCAGCGCGGCCAGCGCGTGTTGATTCACGGCGCGGCCGGCGGCGTCGGCACGGCGCTCTTGCAGCTCGGGCGCCTCGAGGCACTCGAGATGTATGGGACCTGCTCATCGAAAGGCGCAGCAGTCGTTTCCGAACTGGGCGGCATACCGATCGATTACCGGCAGCAGGACTTCGTGCAGGAAATGCAGCGCCTCTCGAGCGGCGGCGTCGATGTGGTCTTCGACAGCATCGGGGGCAGCCATATCTGGCGCTCGCGCAAGGCGCTGCGTCCGGGCGGGAGGGTCGTCGCCTACGGGCTGACCGGCTCGCTGCAGGGTGGAAGGCTCGCTTCGGGCGCTGCCGGCGAGCGCCATCCCTATCGCGGCATCGCCATCTTCGCCTTGTACATTGCGGGCGGCTGGCTCTTCCCGGGGCGCAAGCGCGTAGTGCCGTACAGCATTCAGACGCTAAAGCGGCTGAAGCCGGCGTACTTTCGACAGGACTTGATCGCGCTGCTCGACCTTCTTGAGCAGCAGAAGATAAAGCCGGTCATCGCGCAGCGAATGCCGCTCGCCGAGGCGAGACAGGCGCACGAGTTGCTCGGAAAGGGCGGCGTGACCGGCAAGATCGTCCTCGTTACGGCTTGAATCGCACGACCTGGCGCGCGCTAGTGAGCGAGCGCCAGGTCATCCCGTGCGAACAAGAATTCGCCGTTGCGCAGGAACGAAATGAAATCGGCGATCAATTCCGTCGGCAGGCGCACGAGGCGGGCTCGATTATTGCCGCGCGCATCCATGATCGTTTCCTCGTCCGGCTCCCGCTGCCGGATCGCATGGATCGCGAGCTCCAGCGCGTCGGCCAACGCTTCCGCATCGTCCTCGCTCACGCGCTTGCAGTTGGCCCAGTCGTACGGCCGGTAATTCGACTCGAAGCGATCGAGGCGGGCTGATTCGCCGGGCGTCGTTCCGGCCGGCGTCCAGCCGAAGAGGCTGCCGAGCTCGAGCAGCGCGGCCCACGTCAGGTCGGAACAGGAGAAAGTGCTGAACTGCGCCGTGCCCGCCTTTCCGAAAACCATCTCCACGTTAGAAGGCATTTTCGCGGCCACCGTCGGGTTGGGTAAGACGTATGACGGCTAAATGCGCAGTCGGTTCATTTCATGAATGATGGCAGCCAGAGCGAAATGGCAGGGAATGTGGTAAGGAGCGCGATCCTTACCAGATCGGCGCAGACGAAGGGAAACACACCGCGGAAGATGGTCGCCGATTCAATATCGCGAAAGACGCTCTTCAGCACGTAGACGTTGAGGCCCACCGGGGGCGTGATCAATCCCACCTCGGTGACGACGACGACGAGCACACCGAACCAGATCGGGTCGATGCCGAGCTGCTGCACGATGGGAAACAGGATCGGGATGGTGAGCAGGATCATCGACATGCTTTCGAACACGCAGCCCAGCAGGACGTAGAAGATCAGGATCACCACCAGCACCGCCGTCGGCGACATGTCGAGGCCGCGCACCCATCCGCCAAGCGCGACGCTCATGCCGGCCACGTTGACGAAATTGGAAAAGACGATCGCGCCGATCAGCACCACGAAGATCGCTGCCGTGCTGCGCGCCGTCTCGAGCGCGGCGGCACGCAGGCCGTGCCATGACCAGCCATTGCGAAGCAGCACGAAGAGATAGCTGCCGAACGCGCCGATCCCGGCCGCTTCCGTCGGCGTGAATGCGCCCACGTAGAGGCCGCCGATGACGACGACGAACAGGACCACGACTGCCCAGACACGCAACAGCGCTTTCCAGCGAAGCGACCAGCGGGAATATTCCCCCGGCGGGCCGAGCGACGGCTTGAGCCTCACCACCAGCATGATGGCGAGGCAGTAAAGCACGATCGTCAGGATGCCCGGCAGGATCCCGGCCGCAAAAAGCTTGCCGATGTCGGTCTGGGTCAGGATGCCGTAGATGACGAACACGGTGCTCGGCGGGATCAGGATGCCGAGCGTGCCGCCTGCCGCGACCGAGCCCGCCGCGAGACTGTCCGCGTAGCCGTAGCGCCGCATCGACGGGATCGAGACCTTCGCCATCGTCGCTGCAGTCGCAAGGGAGGAGCCGCACACCGCGGAAAAGCCGCCGCAGGCGACGATGGTAGCCATGGCGAGGCCGCCGCGATGGTGTCCGAGGAAGGTGTTCGAGGCTTCGTAAAGGTCGTTGGAGAGCTTCGCCTGGTTGAGGAAGGCCCCCATCAGGATGAACAAGGGCAGCACCGAAAAGCCGTAGTTCTGCGGCGTCTCCCACGCGATCTGGCCGACCATGGCGAGCGCGGGCGCCCAGTCGATGACATACGCAAATCCGATCAATCCCACCGCGAACAATCCAAAGCCGATCGGCAGCCCGGCGAGCGCCAGGACGAGAACCGCGATGAAGCCGATGATCGTCGCGTTCAAAGGCCGGCTCCCGGCGCGCCCTGCGGGGCCTCCAGCGCGCTCGGGGGCGGGCGCAGCGTGCCGCGGGCCGCCTGCACCGAGAGCGCGAGCAGCAACGCGCACGAAAGGAAGGAAAGCGCGCTCATGGAAAAGGCGATTGGCGCAACCGGCAGCTTGAGATAGGCGGTCAGGTCGCCATACCCGGCCAGCTCCACGCCGCGTCGCCAGAGCTGCCAGCCGATGAATCCAAGCACGACAGCGCCGATGATCGACATCAGCGTCTGCTGGGCGCGTTTGAACCAGCCGCGGAACGCCGGCGTGAGGATATCGACCACGATGTGCTCCTGTCCCAGCGTCGTGAGCGGCAGGGTTCCAAACACGACCAGCCCGAGCATCAGCTCGATGAGCTCGATGGTCCCGGGCAGCGGACGATTCATGAAGTAGCGGCCGATCACGTCGGCCATGGTGAGCAGCACCATGACGATCAGCACGATCACCATGAGCGTCTCGAGGAGGGCGAGCAGCCAGCCGCCAATGCGTGTTGCCATCGAGGAGCCGTTCAAGGGCAAAGGACGCGCCCCGGACTGAGGATTCCCTTGGGATCGAGGCTCGCCTTGAGCTTGCGCATGAGACCGATCTCTTCGGGTGTGCGGCTGTACGAGAGCCAGGCCCGCTTCTGGAATCCGATGCCGTGCTCCGCGGAGACGGAGCCGCGCGCGCGCCGGGTCGCGCCATAGATCAGCTCGTCTACCACGGCGCGAGGCGTGGCGCCGTCTTCGCCTACGTTCGTGACGATATGAAGGTTGCCGTCGCCAATGTGGCCGAACACGCCGACCCTGGCGTTCGGCCAATCCCGCGCAATCCGCGTCATGGCGAATTCGGCGAACACGTCCATCTCTCCCACGGGCATGCTGACGTCGTAGGAAAGAAACGGATTCAGCTTGAGGACGGCTTCCGAAATGCCGTCGCGAACCGCCCACAGGTCGTGCACCTCGGTAAGCGACCGCGCGATGACCACCTCGTCCACCACGCCGTTCTCGAGGGCGGACGCCAGCGCCGACTCGAAGGCCGTCTCGTCGGCCGCGGGATGCGTGCCGGTCGCCTCGACCAGGACGTACACCGGAGCTTCTGCCTGCAGCGGCTTCCTTACCGATGGGACCGTCTCGATGACGAGGCGATACGAGTTCTGCCACAAGGCCTCGAACGCGCTCAGTCTGCCGCCGAGCTCCGATCGGAGAAGACGCAGCAGGGAGATCGCCGCCTTGAATCCGGGCAAGGCGCAGAACGCCACGAGCTGGCTGCGCGGCTTCGGGTGCAGCAGGAGCACGGCGCGAGTGAGGACGCCGAGCGTGCCTTCCGTGCCGATGAAAAGATGCTTGAGATCGAATCCCGCGTTGTTCTTGCGCATCTTGTTCAGGCTGTCGAGTACCGTCCCGTCGGCGAGCACCGCTTCCACGCCGAGCGTCAGCTCCCGCGCCATGCCGTAGCGGATCACGCGGTTACCGCCGGCATTGGTGGAGAGATTGCCGCCGATCGTGCAGGTGCCGCGGGAGCCGATGTCGAGCGGAAAGAAAAGTCCGCAGGCGTCGGCGGCTTCCTGCACCGCCTGCAGCGGGCAGCCGGCCTGCACGGTCATGGTGGCCGCCGCCTCGTCGATGTCCTCGATGGAATTCATGCGCTGCAGTGAGAGGGCGATTTCGCCGGGCGCGGGCGTTCCCGCGGATACCAGTCCGGTCATGCCGCCCTGTGGAACGATCGGCTGTCCGGCGCCCTCGCACAAGCGCAGGATGGCCGATACCTCCAAGGTGGAGGCGGGGCGCAGCACCAGCGATGGAAAGCCCGAACGCTCGCCGCTGATGTCGTGGTGAAACGCCGGCGAGATGTCGGCGCCTTCGAGGAAACCCTTCGGCCCGACGATGCGCTTCAGCGCCTCGATGATCACCACGCCCCCTTGGGCGCGGCTAGCGGTTCTTCATCTCCAGTTTGACCTTCGCGATCTCCTTCTTGTAATCCTCGAGGACCGCGCGGCCATCCAGGCCATGCGCTTTGGCGCGCTCGAGCCATTTTGCGTCGAGCGGCGCCAGGCGCTTCTTGATGTCGGCGAAAAGGGCAGGCGATGGCTCCTGCGAATCGAAGTTCATCGACTTGAGCAGCTCGACGGCCTTCGCGTCCGCGTCATCCCAGGCCTTGCCGGCCACCCAGGCCAGCGCTTCTCCCGAAACGCTGTCGATGGCGTCGCGGTCTGCCTTGGGCAGCGACTC
>DATDCR010000597.1:0-2950 GCA_036524215.1 Burkholderiales bacterium | reverse complement strand
GGACGGTCTGCATGCGCATCAGTCGGGGCAGCCTGCCTGTCCTTACACCCGGCGCCAGGTCGTTATTCCCGCCTTGTCTTCCAATACGATGCCCTGGTCGAGCAGCGCCTTGCGGATGCGGTCGGCCTCGGCGAAGTCCTTGCGCTTGCGGGCGTCGTTGCGCTGCACGATGAGCTGCTCGATGGCGTCGGCGGCGATGGCGAGCTGTCGCCTGCCTTGCAGGAAGGCAACGGGGTCTTCCTGCAGGATGCCGAGGACCGCGCCAAGCGCCTTGAGCTGGCTCGCCGCCTGCCGGTCGCCCTTGAACGTGGCGTTGGCGAGCTCGTGCAGCACGGCCACGGCCTCCGGCGTGCCGAAATCGTCGTCCATCGCTTCCTTGAAGCGCGCCGCGTGCGGTTCGCTCCAGTCGACCGTCGCGGAGGTGACCGGGGTCTGCGCCAACGCGGTGTAGAGGCGCGTCAGCGTCTGCTTCGCGTCGTCGAGGTGCGCGTCGGAGAAGTTGAGCTCGCTGCGGTAGTGCGAGCGCAGGATGAAGAAGCGCACCACCTCCGGGTCGTAGCGCTCGATCACCTCGCGGATGGTGAAGAAATTGCCGAGCGACTTCGACATCTTCTCGTTGTCGATGCGCAGGAACCCGTTGTGCATCCAGTAGTTCACGAAGCGCTTGCCGTTCGCGCCTTCCGACTGCGCGATCTCGTTCTCGTGATGCGGGAACTGCAGGTCCATGCCGCCGCCGTGGATGTCGAACTGCTCGCCGAGCAGCGTGCAGCCCATCGCCGAGCACTCGATGTGCCAGCCGGGGCGGCCGTCGCCCCACGTCGAAGGCCATTTCGGCTCTTCGGGCTTGGCGCGCTTCCACAGCACGAAGTCGAGCGGATCTTCCTTCGCCGCATCCACGTCCACGCGCTCGCCCGCGCGCAGCTCATCGAGCGACTTGCCGGAAAGCTTGCCGTAGCCGGGGAAGCGGCGCACGGCGAAGTTCACGTCGCCCGAGCCTGACTGGTAGGCGAGCTTCTTCTCCTGCAGCCGGCGGATCATGTCGAGCATCTGCGGCACGAACTGCGTGGCGCGCGGCTCGTGGTCGGGCTTCTCTATGCCGAGCGCCGCGGCGTCTTCATCCATGGCGCGGATGAAGCGCTCGGTCACCGCCGCCACCGGCTCGCCGTTCTCGGCGGCGCGCTTGATGATCTTGTCGTCGATGTCCGTGATGTTGCGGACGTAGGTGACGCGATAGCCGCTCGCGCGCAGCCAGCGCCGCACGATGTCGAACACCACCATGAAGCGCGCGTGGCCGAGGTGGCAGTAGTCGTAGACGGTGATGCCGCAGACGTACATGCGCACCTCGCCCGGGCGTAAGGGAACAAACTCCTGCTTTGCCCGGCCGAGGCTGTTGAAGATCTTCAGGGTTCGATTGTGAACCGACGAGGGTTCGTCTAGAATGCGAAATCTTTCGTAGGGCCTTGAAAATATAACACAATGCCGATCTCAAGCGCCCCGCGCAGATGGTTGCGCCGGGCCGTAGCCTCCCTTTGCGCGTGCGCGGCGCTGGCCGCCGTCAGCGCGCGCGCCGATGACCTGCAGGACGCGCAGAAGCTTCTCAAGGCCGGCCAGTCGCAGCAGGCGCTCGACAAGGTGAACCGCGTGCTCGCCGCGAATCCGCGCGATCCGCAAGCCCGCTTCCTCAAGGGCCTCGTCCTCACCGAGCAGGGCAAGCAGCAGGACGCGATCGAGATCTTCACCAGGCTGACGCAGGATTTCCCCAATCTGCCCGAGCCGTACAACAACCTGGCGGTGATCTACGCGAGCCAGGGCCAGTACGAAAAGGCGCGCGCCGCGCTCGAGCAATCGATCCGCACGCATCCGAGCTACGCCACGGCGTACGAGAACCTGGGCGACGTCTACGCCAAGCTGGCGAGCCAGGCCTACGGCAAGGCGCTGCAGCTCGACGCCGGCAATACCGGCGCGCAGAACAAGCTCTCGCTCGTGCGCGAGCTGACCGGCAAGGAGACGGCAAAGCTGACGGCGGCGGCGCCGGCCGAGCCGGTGAAAGCCGCCCCGGTGGAGACCGCCAAGGCGCCCGCCGAGGCGCCCAAGCCGCCGCCCGTCGCCCAGGCGGCGCCGGAGAAGCCGGCCCCTCCCCCGGCGGGCGACGCCAGTGCTGAAATCATGAAAACCGTAAACGGCTGGGCCACCGCCTGGTCGAAGAAAGATGTCGATACCTACCTCGGCTACTACGCGAAGGACTTCAAGACGCCCGGCGGCGAAGGCCGGCTGACGTGGGAAAGCAGCCGTCGCGTGCGCATCAACGCGCCGAAATCGATCCACGTCGGCATCGACTCGGCCAAGGTGACCATGCACGGCGCGCAGCAGGCGAGCGTCAGCTTCCGGCAGACTTACCGCTCCGACAGCCGCAGCGTCCAAAGCCGCAAGACGCTCGAGATGACGAAGGCCGACGGCCGCTGGCTGATTCGCGAAGAAAAGACCGGGAATAAATGACGCGCCTCGCTCTCCTCATCATCGCCTGGGCGTTCGCCGCCGCAGCAGCGGCGACCACGCCCGAGGACCGCCTGTCGGCGGTGTTCGAGTCGATCGAGGCGAACCGGCTCGACATGGCGTTGAAGCGCGTCGATGCGCTGATCGCCGACTATCCGAACTTCCGCCTCGCGCACCTGGTGCGCGGCGACCTGCTCCTCGCGCGCGCGCGGCCGCTGCAGACCTTCGGCAACGTCGTGAAGACGGTGCCGCAGGACCGCGTCGACGACCTGCGCGAGGAAGCGCTCGCGCGCCTGCGTGGCCTGCGCCAGCGGCCCGCCGAGGACCTCCTGCCGCGCTACGTGCTGCAGCTCCATCCCGGGCAGAAGCACGCCATCGTGGTCGATTCGCGCCGCTCGCGCCTCTACGTCTATGCGAACGACGACGGAAGTCCGCATCTCATCGCCGACTACTACGT
>DATDCR010000596.1:0-2340 GCA_036524215.1 Burkholderiales bacterium | reverse complement strand
CATGGTCCGGCTGTCGGACGCGCGCATGAGCGGCACGAGCTACGGTACCTGCGTGCTCCATGTCGCCCCGGAATCCTTCGTCGGGGGACCGCTGGCGCTGGTGCGCAATGGCGACCTGATCGAGCTCGATGTCGAGCTGCGGCAGCTGAACCTGAAGGTCGATGACGTCGAACTGTCACGCCGAAAAAGCAGCTGGAAAGCGCCCGCGCCGAAATTCGAGCGCGGCTACGGCGCGATCTTCTCGCGCCACATCCGGCAGGCCGACCAGGGCTGCGACTTCGACTTCCTCGAAGGCACCGCGCCCATTGCCGAGCCCGAAATTCACTAGCGCGCCATGGCCTCGGTAACGCTGAGCGCCGTGCGCAAGTCGTTCGGCAGCACCGAGGTCGTGCACGGCGTGGACGTGTCGATCGCGGACGGCGAGTTTTGCGTGCTGGTCGGACCGTCGGGCTGCGGCAAGAGCACGCTTCTGCGCATGATCGCCGGGCTGGAGGAGATCAGCGGCGGCGAGATCCGTATCGGCGAGCGCGTGGTGAACCGCGTGCCGCCGAAAGAGCGCGACATCGCAATGGTTTTCCAGAACTATGCGCTCTATCCGCACATGACGGTGCGCGACAACATGGCTTTCAGCCTCAAGCTTGCCGCGCGCCCCGGCGCGGAGATCCAGCAACGCGTGGCTGAAGCGGCGCAGATCCTGGGCCTGGGCGAATACCTGGAGCGCTATCCGCGCCAGCTCTCCGGCGGCCAGCGCCAGCGGGTCGCCATGGGCCGCGCGATCGTGCGCAAGCCGCAGGTTTTTCTCTTTGACGAGCCGCTCTCCAACCTGGACGCCAAGCTGCGCGTGGCGATGCGCACCGAGATCAAGGCGCTGCACCAGCGGCTCACCACCACCTCCGTCTATGTCACGCACGACCAGATCGAAGCCATGACGATGGCCGATCGCATCGTGGTGATGAATGGCGGCAACGTCGAGCAGATCGGCACGCCGCTCGAGCTGTACGACAACCCGGCGAATCTCTTCGTCGCCGGGTTCATCGGCTCGCCGGCGATGAACATGCTGCCGGGACGCGTAGACGGCAGCGCCGTGGCGCTGGGCAGCGGGATACGCGTGCCGCTCGCCGCGCCGACGGCGAGTGCGCAGGTGCTGGTCGGCATCCGCCCCGAGCACCTCGCCGTCTCGAGCGACGGCATTCCGGCGGAAGTCGTCATCGTCGAACCCACCGGCGCCGATACGCACATCTTCTGCAAGCTCGCCGGCAACGACGTCACCGCGGTGGTTCGCGAGCGGCACGAATTTCACCCCGGCGAGGCGATCCGCCTCACGCCGAAGCTCACCTATTTGTTCGATCCGTCGAGCGGCGCTCGACTAGCCTGAGGAGAAAACATGAGCACGATGAAGCGAAGGGAGTTCCTGAAGGTCTCTGCCGGACTTGCCGCTGGCGCGACGGGCCCGCTGATCTGGATCAAGGACGCGCATGCACAGTGGAACAACGCGCCCGAAAAAGGCGCGCGCCTGCGGGTGCTGCGCTGGAGTCGCTTCGTGCAGGGCGACATCGACCAGTACATGAAGAACGTGAAGAAGTTCGAGGAGAAGTACGGCATCCAGGTGCGCGTCGACAACGAGACCTGGGAGGACGTGCGTCCGAAGGCGGCCGTCGCTGCCAACACCGGCGCCGGGCCGGACATCATCCTCAGCACCAATGACGACGCGAACCTGTATCCCGAGAAGCTGCTCGACGTCACCGACCTGTGCAACTACCTCGGCAAGAAGTACGGCGGCTGGTACCCCGTATGCGAGTCGTACCTGCGCCCGGACGGCAAGCGCTGGGTCGGCGTGCCGCTCGGCGCCGCCGGCAGCATGATGGTCTACCGCGAGAGCGCGCTGAAGGCGGCCGGCGTTACCAGCTTCCCGAAGGACACCGACAACTTCCTCAAGATGATGCGCGCGCTGAAGGACAAAGGCACCCCCGGCGGCTTCGCCCTCGGCCACGCCACCGGCGACGCGAACACCTGGTGCTACTGGCTGCTGTGGGCCTTCGGCGGCAAGGTCGCCGACAAGTCGAACAAGGTCGTGCTCGACAGTCCCGAGACCATCAAGGCGCTCGAGTATTCGAAGGAGCTCTACGGCACCTTCGTGCCGGGTACGCTTTCCTGGCTCGATCCGAACAACAACAAGGCATTCCTGGACCAGCAGGTCTTCGTCACGAACAACGGCATCTCGATCTACTACGCGGCGAAGAACTCGCAGGATCCGAAGATCAAGGAGCTCGTCTCGGATATCAACCATGCCGAGTATCCGGTCGGTCCAGTCGGCACCGCGACCGCGTTCCAGCTCTTCTT
>DATDCR010000595.1:0-7915 GCA_036524215.1 Burkholderiales bacterium | reverse complement strand
ATCCTCGAGAACTCGATCGCCGACGGCTGAGCCCCGAAAAGGGGTCAGAGCAATTTACTCGTAACAAAGAGGACGCGAGCGCATGACCTTTTGTTTCAGGAAAATTGCTCTGACCCCTTTTCTTTTCTGCGCAACGCTCGCGTTCGCGCAGTATCCGGACAAGCCGATCCGCCTCGTCGTCGGCTTCCCGCCCGGCGGCAGCTCCGACGTGGTGGCGCGCGTGGTCGCGCAGCACATGGGACCGGCGATCGGACAGCCGATCGTGGTCGAGAACAAGCCCGGCGCCGGCGGCATCATCGCTTCGGACTTCGTCGCCAAGGCGGCGCCGGATGGTTACACGCTGCTGCTGGCGACGGCGGGCCATCCGACCGCCGCGGCGATGATGCAGAAGCTGCCGTTCGATCCGGTGAAGGACTTCGCCTGGATCAGCACCATCACGACCTATCCCTTCGCCATCGCCACGGCCGCGAATTCGGAGATCCGCTCGCTCTCGGACCTCATCGCTCGCGCGAGGACGCATCCGCGCACGATCAGCTACTCGTCCGCCGGTGTCGGCACCAGCCACCACCTGCTCGGCGAATGGCTCTCGGCGGAGACCGGCATCGAGATGATCCACGTGCCGTTCAAGGGCGGCACCTCGCCGCTCACCGAGGTCGTCGCCGGCCGCGTCGACGTGATGATCGAGACGATGACCGTCGTGCTGCCGCACATCAAGTCCGGCAAGCTGCGCGGCCTCGCCGTCACGTCGCCGGAGAGGAAGGCCTACCTGCCGGAGGTTCCATCGGTGTCGGCGGTCGTGCAGCCGATCGTGTTCCAGTCCTGGCTCGGCCTGGCCGCGCCGGGCGGCACGCCGGCCCCGATCGTGGCGAAGCTGAACCAGGACCTGCGCAAGACGCTGGCCGTTCCCGATGTCGAGCAGCGCCTCGCCTCGCTCGGCGGCGGCGCCGCGCCGATCGCGCCGGAGCAGATGCGCGAGCAGGTCGCCGCGGAGATCGAGCGCTGGAACAAGCTCGTCGATAGCCGCCGCATCGCGCGGCAGTAACCTCTTTTATTGGTGGTCTCTGAGGTAGACCGTGAGATCGGTTGTGGGTGGGCGCGCGGGTACCTGGAAGAAGAGGTCGCCGACGAAGCCGCGGTGATAGCTGGTGTGGTTGACGATGTGCAGGAGGATCTGGCCGCGCGTCATGGCGCCGTCGCCGCCGCCGACGTACTCGAACTTCACGACCTGGTCGAGCGCCGGCTCGGCGATGGTGTCGGCCCAGCGCACGTACCAGGCGTCGACTTCCTGCTGCGCCTTCCAGAGCTCGGCGAGCGGCGGATGCTCGGCGGTGTTGCGCGCGGTATAGCCGTGCGGCCGGCCTTCGAGGTGCGCCTGGAAGATGCGGTCGATGACGTAGTTGTGGTTGAGGGTGTGCACCATGTTCTTGAAGAGCGTGGCGCGCGGCTTCTCGGCCTCGCCCGCCGGCAGCGCCGCGACCGCGTCGAAGATCACCTGGTTCGCCCACTGGTTGTAGCGGGCCAGCATGCTCGCCGTGCTTTTCGTGATCATTCGAACTTGGCGCCGCTTTCCTTCACCACTTTGGCCCACTTGGCGAGGTCCTTGTCGAGGAACTCGCGGAACGCTTCGGGCGTGCTGCCGACCGGCTCGGAGCCGTCGGCGACGATGCGCTCGTGCACGTCGGGCTGGTTCACGATCTTCACCAGCTCGCCGTTCAGCCTGGCGAGGATCGGTGCCGGCAGCCCTTTCGGCGCGAGCACGCCGTACCAGCCGACCACCTCGAAGCCCGGCAGCGCCTCGGCCATGGCCGGAATGTCGGGCAGGGCGCCGACGCGCTTCGGCGTCGTCATGGCGATGGCGCGCAGCTTGCCCGAGCGCACGTGCGGCTGCGCGCCCTGCAGGCCGGCGAAGTTGAAGTCGTAGCGCCCGCCGATGAGATCGATCAACGCGGGCCCGGTGCCCTTGTACGGGATGTGCTGCGCCTGGACGCCGGCCATCTGCTTGTAGAGCTCGCCGGCGAGATGGCCGCCGCTTCCCAGGCCGGCGGAGCCGAAGTTGAGCTTGCCGCTATTCGCCTTCGTCCACGCGATGAATTCCGCCAGGTTGTGCGCCGGCGACGACGGATGCACGACGAGCAGCAAGCCGGCCGAGGTGAGCTGCGTCACCGGCGTGAAGTCGTTCACCGGGTGGTACGGCAGGTTCGGGCTCAGCGCGCCGTTCACCGTGTGCTGGTGATAGCAGACGAGCAGCGTGTAGCCGTCCGCCGGCGCCTTGGCGGTGAGCTCGCCCGCGATCACGCCCGATGCGCTGGCGCGGTTCTCGACGACCACCGGCTGCTTCACCGCCTCGGAGAGCTTGGCGCCGACCAGGCGTGCCAGCAGATCGGTCGTGCCGCCGGGCGCCGCGGGCACGTAGACCTTGATCGGCCGGCCCGGCCAGTCCTGCGCCGCTGCCGCACCGGAGAGAAGGAGGAGAGCGACGCCGAAAAACCGCTGCAACCATATCGCTGCCATGCCTGCCCTCCTCGTTGGGTCTACGCGCGCCCCACAGTGTTGCGCAGGACGCCGATTCTCTCCAGCTCGCATTCGATCACGTCGCCGGGCTTGAGGTAGCCCTTCGCCGGCACCAGCTCCTCGGTGCCGTCGCCGCCCACCCATTTGCCGCCGAGCTCCGGATCGGTTGACCAAGCCGTGCCGCCGGGCGTTCCCGTGATGATGATCGTGCCCGGCTGCAGCGTCATGTTGATCGAGAAGAAATGGATCAGATGCGCGCAGGTCCAGATCATGTTGCCGGTCGAGGACGACTGGCGCAGCTCCCCGTTGATGCGCGTGCGCAGGCGCAGCTTCTGCGGATCGGGGATCTCGTCCGCGGTGACGATCCACGGGCCGGTGGGACCCGAGGTCTCGAAGCATTTGCTGCGGCCGAGCTCGTACCAGGTGAAGCCCTGCTCGTTCCTGCGCACCTGGCGGTCGCGCGCCGTGACGTCGTTGACGATGGTGTAGCCGAACACGTGCTCGAGCGCGCGCTCGACCGGGATGTGGCGCCCCGGTCTTCCGATCACCACCGCGAGCTCGGTCTCCGCATCGAGCTTCTTCGTGAGCTTCTCGTCGTAGATGATCGTCTGGTCGTGGCCGATCACGCAGTCGGCCGTCTTCACGAAGAACTCCGGCTCCTTGCCCGAGATCGGCGTGTTCGCCTTCTCCTTGTTGTGGTCGCGGTAGTTGCTGCCGCTGCAGAGCATCGTCGCCGGCCTGATCGGCGGCGCGAGCTTCACGGACGATAGCGGCCGCTTCGGGCCCGAAGGGACCTTCAAAGCCTGGGGGCCGGCCTGGATCAGCGCCTTCATGTCGGGAAAAGGCGCGTCGATGATGTCGGCACCGACGATGAAGCCCACGCGCTCGCGACCGTCGACGATGTATGTGCAGACCTTCATTGGGTTTTCCCCATCTTGCGGATCACCTGGGTCAGGCGCTTCGTGTCCGCGTCCATGAAGGCCTGGAAATCCGCGCCGTCGCGGTAGTCGATCGGCGTGTTCATGCCGTCCATCGCTTTCTTGAAATCGGGGTCCTGCGCCACCTGGCGAGCCACGCTGCGGAGCTTGTTCGCGATTTCGGAAGAGACCCCCGCGGGCGCGAAGAGCGCGCACCAGATGTAGAACTCGGCGTCGTAGCCCTGCTCCCTCATGGTCGGCACGTCGGGCAGGCTCGCCACGCGCTTGCCGCCCCAGGAGCCGAGCAGGCGCATGCGGCCGCTCTTCACGTGCGGATCCGCCACGCCGGGAGACTGGATGGTGAAGCTCACCTCGTTCGCGAGCGCCGCCTTCATCGCCGGCCCGCCGCCGTTGTAGGGCACGTGCAGCAGCTGGATGCCGGCCGCCTGCGCGAACATCTCGGTCGCCGTATGCGTCGTGCCGTAGATGCCCGAGGAGCTGTAGCTGATCTTGCCTGGGTTCGCTCTCGCGTCGTCCGCCAGGTCCTTCAGCGTCTTCCACTTCGCGTCCGCCGGCACCATCAGCACCGTCGGGTCGGCAGAGACGAGCGCGATCGGCGTGAAGTCGGACATCTTGTACGTCGGCTGGCGGCCGTTCACCTCGTCGGCGACCGGGATCATCACGACGGACGAGAGCGCCATCATCAGCGTGTAGCCGTCGGGCTTGGCGCGCGCGGCATAGGCATGGCCGACCGCGCCGCCGGCGCCCGCCTTGTTCTCGATCACCACGGGCTGGCCGAGGAAGCGCGACATCACCGCCGCGAACGGGCGCCCGGTGATGTCCGCGATGCCGCCCGGCGGGAACGGCACCACGATCGTGAGCGGCCGGTTGGGATAGGACTGGGCCTGCGCTGCGCCCGCGGCCATGACGGCGGCGAGCGCGAGCAGGAGCGCTGCGAAGAATCTCATCTTGCTTCCCCTTGGGTTTCGGTTGCTAGAGACCGAATTCTCGCACCGCGTGCTCGCGCAGCTTCGCCTTTTGCACCTTGCCGCTCGCGGTCATGCCGATCGTTTCGAAATCGCGGACCACCTTGAGATAGCGCGGCACGCGGAAGTTCGCGCAGCGCGCCTTGCACCAATCCAGCAGCTCGCCGGGTGTCGCTTGCTGTCCTGCCCGCAAGGTGACGTACGCAGCGGGTACCTCGCCGAGCCGCGCGTCCGGCACGCCGATCACCTGCGCGGTCTCCACGGCCGGATGCGCAAGGAGCACTTCCTCGACTTCAGCCGGCGCCACGTTCTCGCCGCCGACGCGGAACACGTCTTTCAGCCGGCCGACCATGCGCAGACGCCCGTCCGCCGTGAGCTCGCCGAGGTCGCCGGTGCGCAGCCACCCGTCCTCGCTGAACGCCTTTGCGCTCGCTTCCGGGTTGTTGCAATAGCCCTGCATCACGTTCCAGCCGCGCACCTGGATCTCGCCCTCGACGATGCGCAGCTCGACGCCGTCGTGGGGCCTGGCGAGGCCGTTCACGCGCAGTTCCTCGGCATCGCGCCAATCGCTCATGACGACGTTCGGCGAAGCCTCGGAAAGCCCGTAGGCCGCGCAAATGGCCTTCGCACCGAGGACATCGATGATCTTGCGCATGGTCTGCGGCCCGGCCGCCGCCCAGCCGCCGCGCAGGCAGAGCCTGCGCTGCGGGAAGTCGGCGTGGCCCATCAGCATCTGGAAGATCGTGTCGTTGCCGGAGATGAGCGTGCAGCGCTCGCGCTCGAGCATCTCCAGCGCCGCGCCGGCCTCGAAGGTGGGCAGCGTGACGAGCGTCGCGCCCGCCACGAGCGCCATCAGCGCCGAGAGCGTCGAGCCGGCGACGTGAAAGAACGGGCGGCAGTTGAAGTAGCGGTCGTCCGCCTGAATGCCGATGCGCGTGCCTGCCGCCCAGGCGTCGCGCAGCATGTTGTCGTGCGTGAGCATCGCGCCCTTGGGATAGGCCGTCGTGCCGGAGGTGAACTGGATGAGCAGGGTGTCCGCCGGCTTCAAGGTCGGTCCCGACCCGGAGACGTCCCATTCGGGCAGCGGCCGGGTGATGTCGAAGGCCCGCTCGAAGCCGGTCTCCTTCACCATGGCGCGAAAGTCGATGTTGAGGAAGCGCGGCACGTAGAAGAGCGCCTTGCAGTCCGCCTGCTTCAGGCAGAAGTCGATCTCCGCCGCCTTGAAGCGCGTGTTCACTGGCACGGTCACCGCACCGATCAGCGCCGCACCGTAGAAGAGCGCGAGCCACTTCTCGTCGTTGCCCATCAGGATGCCGACGTGGTCGCCCTGGCGGACGCCGAGCGAATGCATCGTGCACGCCGCGCTCTGCGCGCGCAGGTACAGGTCCTCGTACGTGATCCGGCGCTTCGGCGTCACCAGCGCCTCCGCGCTCGGGCGCTCGCGCGCCTGGCGCCCGAGCACCTGGCCTAAGGTCTGCGCTTCCCAATTCGGGGTCAGGTTGATATCTCCATCACAAGCCGTTCGCATCGTAGGCGGGCCGGCGCGGGAAGTGCAGCGAACAATTACGGCCCTGACCCCGATTTCGAAATTTCAATCGGCGAGCGTTAATTTTTTCCCATCCACTGGCCGCTCGCGAGCTGCTCTTCGATCGCCTCGATCTCGACTTGGCGCGCGCCCCTGGGATCGAGCTCGATGCCGCGGTCGATGGCGCGCTTGCCAAGGCGCATGGCGAGCGGCGGCGCCTTGAGGATCGCGGCGGTGATTTCTTCCTTCACCGGATCGAGGTGAGGGACGACGCGCGCCACCAGTCCGGCCTCGCGCGCCTCTTCGGCGGTGAGCGCGCGGCCGGTGAACATCATGTCCTTCGCCAGGCGCTTGCCGAGGATGCGCGGCAGGCGCTGCGTGGCGCCCACGGTGCCGCGCTGCGTCTCCGGCGTGCGGAACGTCGCATCCGGCGTAGCGACGATGAAATCGCATGCCGCGGCGATTTCCACGCCGGAGCCGATCACCGCGCCGTGGACGAGCGCTATGCACGGCATCGGCAATGCCTCGAGCGCTTCATAGGCCTCGAAGGCCTTGAGGCGCCGCTCGCGCACCCATTGCTCGGTCTTGCCCTGCCGCTCCTTGAGATCCGCGCCGCCGCAGAAGACGGGGCCGTTGCCGCGCAGGAACACTACCTTGGCATCGTCTTGCGTGGCGCGCTGCGTGGCGTCCAGTAACGCTTGGCACATCTCGAGGTTGAGCGCATTGCGCACTTGCGGCCGGTTGAGGGCGATGGTGGCGACGCCTTCGTCGGTGACCGAGTATTCGATGGTCATATCGCGCGCTTCGTCCGGAGCTCGGCGATGCGATCGGCCGAATAGCCGATTTCCGCCAATACGGCTTCGGTGTGCTCGCCCAATACCGGCGGCCGGCCGATCTCCGGGTTGTCCCAGCCGAGGAACTTGTACGGCATCGCGAGCGCCTTGAATTCGCCGACGTCGGGATAGTCGAAGCTGCCGATCAGCCGCCGCGCGCGCACGTGCGGATCGTTGAGGACCTCCGCCACGTCGTTCACCGGCCCGATGGGCACGTCCACCGCATCGAGCTTTGCGATCAGGTCCGCTCGCGTCATCACTGAAATGCATGCGGTGAGGCGCTCCATGATCTGGTCGCGATGGAGAACGCGCGAGGCGTTATCGGCAAATTGCCTGCCCCACTCCTCCACGCCGAGCGCCTGGCAGAGCGGTGCCCAATGCTGGTCGCTGGCGGTGATGTGCGCGTACTTCCCGTCCTTGCAGCGGAAGCTCGCCGAAGGCACGCGGCCCGGATGCTCCGTTCCGAGTCTTGGGGGTATCTCATTCAATGCAAAAAACCTGGCGGCAGCGAGCGTGAGGAGCGAGACCTGCCCATCGAGCATCGAGAAGTCGACATGGCAGCCCTTGCCGGTCTTCTCGCGCCCGGCGATCGCGGCGAGGATGGCGATCGCGATCCAGAGGCCCGACGTGAGATCGGCGACCGGCAGCCCGGGCTTCACCGGTCCGCCGCCGCGCTCGCCGGTCAGGCTCATGATGCCGCCCATCGCCTGGAACACCGTGTCGTAGCCCTTCTTCTGCGCATACGGCCCGGTCTGGCCGAAGCCCGTGCACGAGATATAGATGAGCCGGGGATTCAGTCCCGAGAGCGTGACGAAGTCGAGCGCGTAGCGGCCGAGCGTACCGACCGGGAAGTTCTCGATCACCACATCCGCCTTCTGCGCAAGCTCGCGGATGATCTTGCGGCCTTCATCCGAGCGCAGGTTGACGGTGATCGACTCCTTCGAGCGATTGCACACGAAGTAGTACGCGCTGTCGCGCGCGAGCTGCGGCTCGAAGGTGCGCGTCTCGTCTCCCGTGCCGGGCTGCTCGACCTTGATCACGCGCGCTCCGAGCTCGGCCAGAATCATCGACGCGAACGGGCACGCGAGCACGCGCGACAGGTCGAGGATCGTCAGCCCTTCGAGCGGCTTCATTTGTTGAACG
>DATDCR010000594.1:0-2456 GCA_036524215.1 Burkholderiales bacterium | reverse complement strand
GGTGATCATCTTCGCGACGCCTTCGGAAGCCTTGAGGAGCGAGTTGCCGACGAAGCCGTCGCACACCACGACGTCGGTCGTGCCCTTGTAGATGTCGTCGCCTTCCACGTTGCCGTAGAAGTTGAGCCCGCTCGAGCGCAGGAGCTCCGCGGCACGCTTCACGGTCTCGTTTCCCTTGATGTCCTCGACGCCGATGTTGAGCAGCCCCACCGTCGGGCGCTCCTTGTGCTCGACGGCGGCGACCAGCATCGCGCCCATCACGCCGAACTGCATCAGCTGTTCCGCCGTGCAGTCGACGTTCGCGCCGAGGTCGAGCACGTAGGTGTAGCCGCCCTTCATGTTGGGCAGGACCGAGGCGATCGCCGGCCGGTCGATGCCGGGCAGCGTCTTCAGCACGAAGCGCGAGATCGCCATCAGGGCGCCGGTATTGCCGGCGCTCACGCAGGCGTGCGCCTCGCCGCTCTTGACGAGGTCGACGGCGACGCGCATCGAAGAATCCTTCTTGTAGCGCAGGGCCTGCGCCGGCGGCTCGTCCATCGCCACCACCTCGCTCGCCGGATGCACGCGCAAGCGCGGGCCTGCGACGGCGCCGCGCGCCGCGAGCTCCGTCTCCACGGCCTGCTGCATGCCCACGAGGATGAGGTCCACGTCGGCGGCGCGAGCCTGGAAATCGAGCGCGGCGGCGACCGTCACATGGGGACCGTGATCGCCCCCCATGCAATCGACGGCCAACGTGACCAGTTACTCGTCCTTGGTGCGGACGACTTTCTTGCCGCGGTAGAAGCCGGTCGGGCTGATGTGATGGCGCAGGTGCGTCTCGCCGCTCGTCGGCTCGATCGCGACGGCGGGTGCGCTCAGGTGGTCATGCGCGCGGTGCATGCCGCGGCGCGAAGGCGATTTCTTGTTCTGCTGGACTGCCATGTCGAACTCCTTTTGTAGTCAATGCTTGCGTTGCATCATGCCGCGCAGGCCGGCGAACGGCGAAGTCGCATCCGCATCGCTTCCTGCATCCCTTCCCGCCGGCGCGGCCTCGCAGCCGTCGTGCCTCGGCGCATACGGCAGCGCGAGGATCAGCTCGTCCTCGACCAGATCGCGCACCGCCATCTCCTTGCCGGCGACGACCCGGTCCGGAGCATCCACGTCCACCGGCTCCGCATCGATCTCTTCCTGCGACGATGCGAGGACCAGCAGCGCTTCCGCGTTCACCTCGTGCGACAGAGGCCCGAGGCAGCGCTGGCAGCGCAACTGCAGGCTGGCGCGCACGCCGAGCTTCAGGCTCGGACGTCCACGCGCGTCGCGCACGCCACGCAACGCGTACGCCACTTCGCCTGCATTGGAGACCAGCACGTCCTGGAGACGCGGAAAGCTGCTGAGCGGCAGCGTCCCTTCCTGCGTCGCTCCGGCCGAAGCGAATTCGAAGCCGTCGATAACCGGCTGGCGCGACATAAAGGGGCGAATGATATCATCGCCTGAATTCCTCCGTCAAAACAAAGTGATGGCTCAAACACGGCGACTGGTCCTCGCCTCGACCTCCAGCTACCGCAAAGCCCTGCTGGAGCGCCTCGGTGTCGCCTTCGAAGTGGCGGCGCCGCACGTCGATGAGCGAGCGCTGGGCGCAGAGACGCCGCCGCAGACCGCCCTGCGCCTCGCCGCGCTGAAGGCGCAGGCCGTACGCGCCGCGCACCGCGACGCGCTCATCATCGGCTCCGACCAGACGGCGACGAGCGGCGGCCGCCCGCTCGGCAAGCCCGGCGACCACGCGACCGCGACGCGCCAGCTGCGCGCGCTCAGCGGCAAGAGCGCCGATTTCCACACCGCCGTCGCCCTGCTCGACGCGGCGAATGGCAAGGTCCAGACCGCGCTCGTCCCGTGCCGCGTTTATTTCCGGACTTTCGACGACGCGCGCATCGAGCGCTACCTGCAGAAAGAGAAGCCCTACGACTGCGCCGGCTCCGCCAAGGCGGAGGGCCTCGGCATCGCGCTCATCGAGCGCATCGAGACCGAAGATCCCACCTCGCTCATCGGCCTGCCGCTCATCGCGCTCACCGAGATGCTCGAAAAAGCGGGCGCCGCCGTCGTTTGATCCTTTATGCCATCCCGACCCCGCTGGGGGGCACGCCGCAGGACGCGCTGCCGGCGTCCACGCTGCTGCGGATTCATGAGCTGAAAGACTTCGTCGTCGAGAACGCGAAGTCGGCGCGCGCCTTCCTCTCGGCTGCGGGCTGCAAGGTGCGCGAGCTGAGCCTGGCGGAGCTGAGCGAGCACACGCCGCCGGGCGACGTGCCCCTCCTCCTGCAACCCCTCAGGGAAAAGCGGCCCATGGGTCTGCTCTCGGAGGCCGGCTGCCCGGCGATCGCCGATCCGGGCGCGCTCCTCGTCGATGCCGCGCACCGCGAAGGCTTTCGCGTCGTGCCGCTCATCGGGCCGTCGTCGATCACGCTCGCGCTGATGGCCTC